>NZ_JBXTEF010000094.1:0-73975 GCF_057495195.1 Cysteiniphilum sp.
GGCTGAAGGCGCTCCCCTGCTAAGGGAGTATGGGGCTAATAACTCCATCGGGGGTTCGAATCCCCCTCTCTCCGCCATACTCAAACGATTCAATTTTTCTATACCCAAAATATCCAAAATACTTGATTGCTAAAGAAGAAATTCTGCAAAATGCTTTGCCGTAAGCATATATACCGCTCGTAAATCATTTTGCGGTGCTCAGTGTCGAAGAAATTTTTGATGATTTTGAATGATTGTATTGCAGGTAATAGCTAGGACTATTGGCAAAATACAATCATTCAAAAGTGCAGGAAATTCGATGACAGGAATATTGTAAAATGGTTTGTGAACGGTATATACTGTTTTACCATAACTTTACAACCTATTGTGAACGTTGAGTATCATGATGCTTCTATCCATTTGTATTCATGAAACAAAAGCGCATTCACACAGCTAACCACACTTAAGAGAACATCTGAGTTATGTCGTTTAAACCCTACATCAGTACCGAACCGTCTATTTTTGGCAAAATGTCTGTGATGGCAAAAAGTCATAATGCCATCAACTTCACGCAAGGCGCGCCTGATTTCAAAACACCTGATTGGTTGATTGAGCGTTTAAATTATTATGTGCAAAATGGCTTTAATCAATATGCACCGATTCCTGGTGCACCCAGTTTAAAACAAGCGATCGCACATAAAATAAAGATGTGTTACAGCGTAGATATTAATCCCGAGGACAATGTATCTATCAGCTCTGGTGCCGTTGAAGCAATTTTTGCACTGATTAGCGCATGCATTAGCAAAGGTGATGAGGCGATCTACTTTGACCCTGCTTTTGATGCCTACCCATCGATTGTTAACTTCAACCAAGGCGTTAGTCGACGCATTCCCTTATTAGCCGATGGCAATATTGATCTGGAGAGATTAGCGCAAACGATTAATGCTAAGACAAAGCTGATCATTCTTAACTCGCCTCACAACCCCATGGGCAGTGTGATTACAAAAGCGCAATATGCAGAAATCGCAAAATTGATCAAAGGTCGGGATATTTTATTGCTTAGTGATGAGGTATATGAGCATATTTACGCAGGAGATTCTTATACCAGTGCTTTGCAAATCCCTGAGCTTAAAGATCAACTTGTCGTTGTGCAATCCCTTGGTAAAACCTATAACCTCACTGGTTGGCGTCTAGGTGTTTGTATTGCGCCACTTGCAATTATCCAAATGATAAATGCCATAAAACAATTCACAAGCTTCAGCGCGCCACACCCGATGCAATTAGCACTAGCCGATGGCATTAATGCACATCCTGAATATTGGCAAGACTTACCTAAACTTTATCAATCTCAGCATCAGAAATTAGTCAATGGCTTAGCTAGTAGTCGATTTAAAACCCTATCATGGGCAGGATCACCTTTTCAGATACTTGATTACACAGGGATTTCTAATGAGGACGACTTTAGTTTCTGTCAACGTTTAATTCACGAGTATGGCGTTGGACTGGTGCCAATTTCATCATTATATGAAACGCCTCAGCAGGGGCTAGTACGCTTATGCTTTGCCAAATATGACGAAGTCCTATTAGAAGGAGTCAAACGCCTATGTCAAGTTTAAAAGTCGCAGTCATTCAGTCTGATATCGCGTGGGAAGATAAACATCAAAACTATACCCACTTTGAAAAGATTATTGCTGAGCTTGAGCCTTGTGATCTGATTGTACTGCCGGAGATGTTTAATGTCGGATTCACCCCAAATATGGATAAAGCCATCACGCCAGAGGATGAAATTATCAACTGGCTAAAGCGTCAAGCACAATACAAAAATGCAGCAATTATCGGCAGCGTTGTGGTATTAAATGATATGCAAAATGCAGTCAATCGTTTGTTTTTTGTCACACCTGCGGGCTTAGTTTCTCATTATGATAAATGTCACTTATTCGTGCTATCTGATGAATACAAACTATTATCTGCCGGTCAATCGCGTGAAATTGTTCATTATCAAGGCTTTAATATCCTCTTAAGCATTTGTTTTGACTTAAGATTCCCTGTCTTTAACTGCAATAATAATGACTATGATCTATTGATCAATATCGCAAGCTGGCCTGCTAAACGCCGAGAGCATTGGCGCACGTTATTGCAAGCTCGCGCGATTGAAAATCAAGCTTATGTTATCGGCTGCAATCGCATTGGTCGTGACGGACTAGGTTTTGATTACAGTGGCGATAGTCTGTGTATTCATTTTGATGGTGAGATTAAAAAAGATATTGCAGCGTATACGTCGGGCGTTTTATATCATACATTTGATAAAAGTAGTTTGGACGATTATCGAAGCAACTTTAAAGTCCTAGCATCACAAGATAAATTTAGCTTAAACTTTTGACCACAAATTAAAATATCCAGCACTTGACAATTGTAAGGCGCTCATGACAATGATAGAATGCGCGTCGAATTGTCATGATCTGGCAGCTTATTGAAAGTATGTTATAAATTCTGATTGCCTTTGCGTCATTTTTTTGCTATAAAGTTGCCCCTTGAGAATTTAATAATTATAACTATTTAATTTACAGCAATTGACTGGAGGATAACATGTCTAGAGTTTGTATAGTTACAGGCAAGCGCCCAATGACTGGCAACAACGTATCGCACGCGCAAAACAAAACTAAGCGTCGCTTTTTACCTAACTTGCACTCACACCGTTTTTGGGTTGAGAGTGAGAACCGCTATGTTCGCTTACGCGTGAGCTCAAAAGGTATGCGCATTATCGATAAGAAAGGTATCGATTCTGTGTTAGCTGATTTACGTGCACGTAACGTAAAATTCTAATTCACCAGATACTTCAGGAGTAACTTAATATGCGTGATAAAATCAAATTAGTTTCAAGCGCTGGCACTGGTCATTTTTATACAACGACTAAAAACAAGCGTACTATGCCAAATAAAATGGAAATTAAAAAGTTTGATCCAGTTGTTCGTCAACATGTTCTTTATAAAGAAGCTAAAATCAAATAATTTCTCTTTGCCCAGCTCGGGCATCTTTAACATCCACAAATTCAGCCAGTTTGACAGTTACCTTTCTAAAATATTAGGGTGAAAGTAACAACTGAGGTGTTACGATTTAATTCCAGAAAGCTCGACGCATAAATATTTAAGATATAAAGAGTCATGACAAACATTGTTGATGCAAATTACTATAGCAAAAATTCAGAATTTCAGAAGAAAATCGCTACAGAACTGTTTAGATACCATTCATTTAAGTCCCACAATGAAAATATACTAGACATAGGCTGCGGCGATGGAGCCATCACTGAACTATTGTCACAGCATGGAACCGTTACAGGAATTGATTCATCAAAAAGCATGATCGAATACGCTACAAATAACCATCTCAATAGAAACATCCAATATGAGCATACACCAATACTTTCATATGATACACAACAAAGATATTCACTTATAACAGCCTTCAATTCCATTTACTGGTGTGGCGACCTCATTCAAATTTTTAATCGAATAAAACAATTACTGAAACCAAAAGGCAAGTTTCTAATAGTAACTTATCCAAAGGAATCACCATACTGGATACCAATTATTAAAACGTTGAATTCACAAAAATGGGTGCAATATAAAAATAGCTCTATATCTAAAAACTGGAAATCCAGCGATGAATATCTTGAACTGATGCGTAGCACTGATCTAAAAATAATAAGCTTTGACGCTTCTGAGGAATGCATATCCTATAACTCACCAGCTGAGTATGCTCGCTATCTAAAAGGTTGGATTCCATTGCTCTTCAACAATAACAAGTTTCCAATTGATCAATTTATTGCGGATGTTGTTAATACCTTATGGCACAACAGCGGTAATGAGCCGTTAAAAATTGCATACAAAAAAGTGGCATTATACGGCGAAAAACAAGAATAGTAGTTACGCAACAAAAAGACGAACAATTTTTACATACTAGAAATTCTTACAATCTAAATCGATGAATTATGGCGATATTATTAATTTTAACCCTGGGAAAAAGATCAAGGAAAACATGGCGGAGAGAGAGGGATTCGAACCCCCGGACCTGTTACAGTCAACGGTTTTCAAGACCGCCGCTTTCGACCACTCAGCCATCTCTCCGAACGATGGCTAATTATAACGGCATTTTTGCAAATAGAAAGAGGTGTTCTTGTTTTTTTAGAAAAAATTTAATAAGCATCATTATAAACGTATACTTTTCACCCAACAAGATGCCGAAAACAGCTAAAATACAAACTTAGCACTTCTTTTTGATCAATCACTATGATAGAATCGCCACGCTTAAATTTTTAGGGATTGGTAACAACCCGCACAGAAATTAGCAAAACTGAGTAGTTAATAATAAATATTAAGGTAACAAAGATGAAAACGTTTAGCGCTAAGAGTGATGAAGTCAAGAGAGAATGGCTTTTGATCGATGCAAATGGTAAAACTTTAGGTCGCCTTGCAACTGAAATTGCAAGACGTCTTCGTGGTAAGCATAAAGCTGAATACACACCTCACGTAGACACAGGTGACTATATTGTTGTAATCAATGCTGAAAAAGTTGCCGTTACTGGTAACAAGCAAAAAGACAAAATTTACTACCACCACACAGGTTATATCGGTGGTCTTAAATCTGTTTCTTTCGAGAAACTAATCGCGCAACACCCAGAGCGTGCGATCGAATCTGCTGTTAAAGGCATGCTTCCTAAAAATCCTTTAGGTCGTGCGATGTACAAAAAGTTAAAAGTTTATGCAGGTGAATCACATCCGCATACAGCGCAACAACCACTTGTTTTAGAAATATAAGAATAGGATAGGAAAATGACTCAAGCATACAATTACGGTACTGGTCGTCGCAAGAGCTCAGTTGCTCGTGTATTTATGAAAAAAGGCACTGGCAACATTGTTGTTAACGGTTTGCCATTAGATGATTACTTCGGTCGTAAGACTGCAAGCATGGTTGTGCGTCAGCCACTTGATTTAACTAACAACCTAGAAAGCTTTGACTTCAAAATCAACGTTCATGGCGGTGGTGAAACGGGTCAATCTGGCGCAATCCGTTTAGGTATTGCTCGCGCTTTAGTTGACTTTGATGAAAACTTAAAGCCTGAACTACGCCATGCTGGCTTTATCACGCGTGATCCACGTAAAGTTGAGCGTAAGAAAGTTGGCTTTAGAAAAGCACGTAGAAAACGTCAATTCTCTAAGCGTTAATCTACACGTTTACTTTCTACTTTTTATATATTTTATTAATAAAAGCCCAACTGAAGTTTCAGCGGGGCTTTTTTGTTATTACTACGACTTCTATGATGCAAAATGGCTGATCAGTAGTATATAATGTTGAAGCTAATATTGAATAAGGAAAATTGGGATAAATGTCTGCTCAAAACAAACGATCATCAATGACTTTATATACCAACGGTAATGACCCTTTTTGTCATCGCACTAAAATGATTCTTGCAGAAAAAGACATTAGTGCAGATATTATTGATGTTGTTGCTGAAGATAAGTTAGAAGAGCTTTATGAGCTTAACCCTTATGGTGGCGTGCCAACATTAATGACAAAAGATCTAATTGTATATGAGCCAAACATCATATTTGAGTATCTTGAAGAACGCTTCCCCTACCCTCCTTTATTGTCTGTCTTTCCACTTGAACGCGCCCAAGCACGTATGTTATGCAAGAAAATTGACAACGAATGGATGCCTTATCTCATCAATGCGTTAAATGCTGATAATGAAGATATTCAACAAGCCAACAAGATTGCGCTACTTAAGGCGCTTTTTTCATTGATTCCGACCCTGAGTCGACAATCTTATTTACTTGGTGATGACTTCACCATTGCAGATTGCTCACTCGCCGTGATCCTATATAACCTACCTAAGTTAGATATCCGCTTGCCTGAAAAAGCAATGCCGCTCATCAAGTATGCAAAACGTTTATTTGCTCGCAATTCATTTAGAAAAAGTATTAAAACTCAATAAGGAATATCACCATGGCAATGTTACGCGCTTACCTAGTTGAAGCAACCTATGATTGGATGATCGATCATGATTTAACGCCCTATTTACTTGTTGATACCGAATATGAAGGTGTAGTCTTGCCCGAAAGTCATATCGATGAAGATGGTAAAATATTGCTTAATATTGCCCCTGAGGCAATTGAGCGTTTTGACTGTGATGATCAGTTTATTCGCTTTGATGCAACATTTGATGGTGAAGTGATGTCATTGCAAATCCCTGTTGAAGCAGTTCTTGAGCTCTATGCTGGAGAGACAGCACAGGGTCTTTATGCTCGTGAGTTTGGTTATGGCATTGATGTTAATGAGGGTGATGATAATGACGTTAACCCTTCAAAAAACAGTGCACAAAAAGGAAGTGGTGGGCTGCATCTGGTTTAATCATGTTAGATTATAGCTTTCTTATCGGACTTGGCATTGGCAGTATTATCTGCTTTTATACCATATTTCGCTTGCGCAAACAGTTTAAGATCATTCTAATGCAACGCGAACAACGTTTATTTGCTTTAACCTCAGTCACTGAAAAGCTCGTTGCCAGTGCCAATCTACAACGCAATGGCTTATTAAACAAAGAAATTGAAGACACTTTGCTTGAAGGACTTAATATGCCGGCAATTGAAAAAGCTGGCATTACGATCCGTGGCCTTGCAAATCGTAACTTATCACGTCCAGAAAGCATGCAATTTTGCCTTGATCGTTTGCAAAAAAATATCGATCAACTGGAAAAAGATTATAACGACCCATTTCGTTGGAAAAAACCTGGCTAACTTACTACCTTCATTGCTTCAAGCATAATGTTATCCTAGAATAACACCCAAGTTGTAAACGTGCGATTTTACTCTTTATTGGGAAAATACAAACGGCAACAACTTAAACTGATAAAACATAAAAACACAGACAACAAGGAACTTGATCCAATGCGACAGGTATCTCATTCATTAGGCGCCAATCCTAGCTATGGCATTATTGGCAACGGTCGACTTGCGCGACATATACAACTTTATTTTAAGCTCAAAAATATCCCGCACACGCTATGGCATCGCCAGCAATCAGATTCTCCTGAAGATGTATTAAATCAAAGCAACATCATTCTTCTGGCAATTAGTGACGATGCGATAGATGCATTTTTGGATGATCACCCCCGATTAAATGACAAGTTATGCGTACACTTCTCAGGTGCTTTAGTTAGCCAACATGCCCTGTCATATCACCCTTTGATGACATTCTCACCAGAGTTGCAAGATCTTGATTTTTACCAAAATCTGTTGTTTGTTGGCGAGGATAATGCACCAACATTTAGTACTATTTTCCCACAATTAACCAATCCATGTATTCAAATCCCTCAAGCAAAGAAAGCCTACTATCACGCGCTTTGTGTGATGGCAAATAACTTTACCACACTCTTATGGCAAAAGTTTTTTAATGAAATGACAACGGCCTTTAATGCACCACTAAATGATCTTAAACCCTATCTTAAGCAAACATTGCTTAATATCGACAATGATTATAACAATGCCTTAACAGGCCCCTTAAAGCGTCAAGACTTACAGACAATTAAGCATAACTTAGATGCACTTGAAGAAGATACTTTTATCAAAATTTACCAAGCATTTGTCGACGTCTATCAAACAAATTTAGATAACGATATGGGAGCAAAACATGAGCACACATAACTTAATTAAAAAGCCGAGCATTAATAACTTACAAGGCAAAAAGCAAAAACAACAAAAACTATCAATGTTGACTTGTTATGATTTTACTTTCGCGCAAATCATGAATGAAACTGCCATTGACATGCTGCTTGTTGGTGATAGTGGCGTTATGACGCAATTAGGGTACCCTGACACAACCCATGCGACAATTGATATGATGTGTTTTATGACACAAGCCGTTGTTAAAGGCGCGCCTGATAAATTTATCATTGCTGATATGCCATTTCTGGCACAACGCCAAGGCATAACGCATGCCATATACTGTGCCGATAGACTCATTAAGTGTGGTGCTAATGCCATTAAGATCGAAGGAGTTAATGGTCATCAAGAGGTTATTGCACATATTATTGAATCCGGCATCCCCGTGATGGGGCATATTGGATTAACTCCACAATCAGTACATAGCTTAGGTTATAAAGTACAAGGCAAAGATCAAGCAGCTGCCAAAAACTTAAAAGCACAAGCGCTGCAACTGCAAGAGATTGGCTGCTTTAGTCTAGTCATGGAGTGTGTCCCTAATGAACTTGCCAAGGAAATCAGTCAAATGCTGAGCATTCCAGTAATTGGTATTGGGGCAGGTAATGATGTTGATGATCAGGTGCTTGTTCTTCAAGATATGCTTGGCTTAAACAGCAACCTGCAACCAAAATTTGTGCGTCACTTTCTCAATGGCTTTAATGATATCAAAGCAGCATTTGACGCTTATCATCATGCGGTACAAAGCGGTGACTACCCTAATAAGCAAGAAAGTTACGATATTAAAATTGCATAACTTAAGGAAATCCAATGAAGATTTTTAATGATATAGCCTCTTGGCAAACAGCACGCCAACAAATCGCAACGGATAAAACCCTAGGTGTTGTAATGACCATGGGCGCATTACATAAAGGGCATGTAAGTTTAATCAAGCAAAGCCAACAAGATAATGATTACACATTGGTAACAATTTTTGTTAATCCAACACAGTTTAATAATCAAAGCGACTTTGACAATTACCCGAACACATGGCAACAAGACGTTGATTTACTAACGATGGAAGGTGTTGACTTTCTATTATCGCCAGACAAAGATATGCTTTACCCTGATAATTATAACTATCAGATCAATGAGAAAAGTTTAAACCAAATACTCTGTGGTACTTCACGTCCTGGGCATTTTGAGGGTATGCTGACCATTGTCATGAAGCTGTTAAATATTGCCCAAGCAAATAATGCTTACTTTGGCGAAAAAGATTACCAACAATATCGGCTGATCAAAGGCATGGCACAAGCTTTCTTTATCCAAACCAACATCGTTAGCTGCCCAATTATTCGTGAAGAAGATGGACTAGCTTTTAGCTCAAGAAATTTACGTCTAGATGAAAGCGCTCGCAACAAGGCAGGCTATTTTGCCCAAACGATTCGCCAGAATTACGATATTGAGCAAGTGAAAAACACACTTATTGCCAACCACATTACCATTGACTATCTAGAGGATATTGATAATCGCCGCTTTGCGGCAGTGATTATTGACGATGTTCGACTCATTGATAATTTCCCACTTGCTGAAATCACCCAACTGACTAAGGAACATATATGAAACGCACGCTATTAAAATCTAAAATCCATATGGCAACCGTCACGGAAGCAAACCTTAATTATTACGGCTCAATCAGTATTGATCGCGCGCTTTGTAAAGAAGCAAATCTCATTCCTTTTGAACGTGTTGAAATCTATAACTGTAACAATGGTGCACGCTTTGCCACCTACGTCATCTTAGGTGATAAAGGTGAGATTTGCTTAAATGGTGCCGCAGCACGTCATGTCGCTACAGGAGACACCGTTATTATTGCATCTTATGCTGAATATGAGGCACATGAATTAAAAGATCACAACCCACACCTTGTCTTTGTTGATAAGCAAAATGACGTGATTGAAATTAAACGTTATTTGGACTCATCCATTAATCATTAGTTAGGGAAATCACAACGAAACATACTGCCCTTGCCAAGGTCACTTTGAATGCTTAATGAGGCTTTATGACGAATAAGCACGTGTTTGACAATTGCTAAGCCAAGGCCAGCTCCTCCTGTTTCTGGGGAGCGCCCTTTATCAACACGGTAAAAACGCTCAGTTAAACGCGGGATATGTTTTTGCTCAATACCTAAGCCTTCATCTTTGACATAAAAGTGCTTGCCATGTTTATCCTGATACCAAGCAATCGTAATGCTTCCACCATTTGGGGAGTAGCGCACCGCATTGATAATCAAATTACTAAAGCAGCTATTGATCTCCTTTTCATTGCCTTGAAGTGACAATCTTTCATCAATGTCTATGACAAACTCATGCTTATCCGTGCCTAGTGTTTTTGCCGATTCAATAATTTCAATGAGCATGGGCGCCACACTCAAAGTTTCCAGTTCACCTTTTTGCACCTGATGACTTTGGACTTTAGATAATAATAACAAATCCTCAATAAGCTATTCAATTCGCATCATTTGTTGCTGCATTTGTTCAAAATAAGGTAGCCATTCATTTAAATGCTCAGCAACATCTGGCTGCATCAATTCTAAATAACCACGAATAACCGTCAATGGTGTGCGCATTTCATGTGATACATTGGCGACAAAATCCTGACGCATACGCTCAATATGATGACGAAAACCGGCATCTTGAGTAATAAGCAGAAAGTGCTGATCATAGGGGATGAGCACCACAGATAATATTTGATCCGGTGTTTTGGGTAACGGCAACTCGAAGGTACTCATATTTTTCTGCCGCAGATAGGTCAACAAAGTAGGAAATTCAAAAACCTCAGCGATATTTTGCGCTAATTGTGCTTTTGATAATTGAAAAAAGTTCTTAGCTGGTTGATTAAACCATTGCACTGATCCTTCTTGATCAACAATAACAACCGCATCAGTAATACCTTGCGCAAAGGTCTTTGCCCAAAATAACCCGATTTTATTATGCTCATCTATCATTTTCACACCAACTCTTGATCAATTAGCTGATAACCTTCACCACGAATTGCACGCAAATAAATATCATAATGAAAAGGAGCTAAGAGTTTTCTAACTCGAGCAATATGTACATCCACTGTGCGCTCAGTAATATCTTTATCCGCATTCCAAACATGATCTAAAATACGTGATCGTGATAATGTTTTCCCTGTATGCTGCATCAAATAGGTTATTAGCTTAAACTCAAGTCGCCCACATTTGATTAGTTTGCCTTTATAACTCAATACATGACTTTGTAAATCAGCATTAAGCTCACGAAAAACAAGTTTTGATTTATCATCACTTACCCCTTTTGTCCGCTTTAACAAGGCTTGAATGCGCATAATAAGTTCTTTAGGCGAAAATGGCTTAGTCACATAATCATCAACCCCCATGCCGAACCCTCTTAACACATCACCCTCTTCAGCTTTTGCTGTTAGCATAATCACAGGCAAGCTCTCAAGTGGCTTCGTTTGCCTGATTTGCGCTAAGAGCTTGATGCCACTGGTATCTGGCAACATCCAATCCAATAAAACCAAATCAATACTTGAATCACTCATCAGTCTTTCTAACGCTTGCACGCCATTTTCAACCATCACAACCTCATATCGTTGACGAGTTAATGTCAACTGCAATAACTGCCGTATAGGTGGTTCATCATCTACAATTAGTATTTTTGCCATATGATCATCAAGCCTTACTTAGATTCACCATAAAATGCTAACTTATCTATGCTATAGATTCCAGTGATATTATTATGATAAATTATACTGGATAGGTTTACGGATTAGCATTTTGACGCATGTTGATTTCATTGTTTATTATGTTATAGTTTGACGCCAAGGAAATGACGTTCTTCCAAAGTGTATAAATGATTATCTCAATCAAACACTTAAACCATCCTTTAAGATTGATGACGTCTATACAATAATCACTTAAAGGAGAATTACAACGATGTTAACGTTATTATTAGTTGGTTTAGGTGGCGGTTTAGGCTCAATCAGCCGCTTTGGTTTATCTGAATTCATTTACAAGGTGTTTGGCAAATCCTTTCCGCATGGCATTTTGATTGTCAACATCCTTGGATGTCTTATCATTGGTGCATTGGCAGCATTTTTTCAGAAAGAGCGCTTGCTTGAGCATTTTCTCACACCGCATTTTAGAGCCTTGTTAATCACCGGCTTCTTAGGTGGATTTACAACTTTCTCAAGTTTCAGTCTAGATGCCTTAACACTCCTACAAAAAGGTGAATGGTCAAAGGCCATTATTTACATTATGCTTAGTGTTCTTATTTCGATGATTGCCGTTTTTGTCGGCTTTTATTTGGTTGAGAAATACTAGGTTTTATTTATTCACCCAGTTTTTTAAGTGGGACACCATTTTCTAAATTCTTTTCAATATGCTCAAGACTGACACCTTTTGTCTCTGGCACAAAGAACTTCAAAAAGATCATTGCTAAAATACAAAAGCCACCAAACACAAAGAATATCGAGGCATTACCATAAAACTTCATAAAGCTTAAGGCATTTGCCATTACAACGCCTGCAAATGTCCAGTTAACCATTGTTGTTACGGTCATGCCAATTTCACGTCCCTTTAATGGGAAAATCTCGGCACAAATCACCCAAGCAACAGGTCCCCAAGAACAAGCAAAACCAAAAATATAAACAACGGCTGACAATAATAAAACAGTTTTTGATAGTCCGCTAGGTGATGCATTACCCGCCATTGATAAAAAAGCAAAGCCTGCTGCAAACATTGACACCATCATCACAACAGCACCAACATAAAGTAGTTTCTTACGCCCCCACTTTTCAATCCATTTAATTGCTGGAAAAGTAAACAGCATATTAACCGTTGGAATAGCCAGAAGTGCTATGATTCCTGTCATACCGGCATAACCAAAAATCGTTGGCGCGTAGTAAATCATCATATTAATACCAACTAATTGTTGGAACATCTGCAATACCACACCAACAATCAATACTTTCCAGAAAAAACCTTTAGAAAGCATATTAAAGCCAACACCTTTATTGACCGAAATGCTTTCTTTGATTTCATTAACCTCGTCATCAATTTCTTGTTGTGATGCGCGTACACGCTTTAGCACCGAAACAGCTTGTGCTTCTTTGCCTTTTAGCAATAGCCAACGCGGACTTTCCGGCAGGAACACACTTCCTAGAAACATGACAAATGCAAATACAACAATCACACCAAACATCAAAGACAATGAGATTTCAACATGTCCTAGCGCCTTGGCAATAAACACATTTGTTACCGCAATTAAAAATATACCAATGGTAATCATTAACTGAAAAAGTGTCGCCATACCGCCACGAATTGCTTTTGGTGCAGTCTCAGATAAATATAATGGCACGGTAAATGAGGCAATACCGACCGCAAACCCTAAACCAAAGCGGCACGCTGTAAGCACGAACAATGGTGGTAAAAATGCTGAAATCAATGAAAAAGCAGTGAATAGAAATCCTGCTAAAACCAGTACTCTCTTGCGCCCTAGAGCGCGCGCAAATAATCCACTAAGCAACGCACCCAGAATCCCACCCCATGCCAAAACGGCTGAATAATGCTCGCCTTGCTGTGTCGTTAAACCATAAACATGGTCAATGGTTGATAATGAGTTGGCTATAAACCCTTGGTCTAAACCAAATAGTAAACCGCCTAATGCGCCGATTAAGCAGATCATATAGACGAGCTTTTGATACTCTTTTTTTGCATTGACATTAGCTGTCATTGGATTCTCCCCGTTTTTTAACATTTGTTGAGATAAGTAATAAATGATAAAAATATGTTAACGCAGCATTGCATCAATAATTACATACTTTGTCAATATATTACTTATTTATTACATAAGATAATTGGCCATCATTTGTTATAAGCTGCCATCTCTAACGATTGCTTTACACCCTTTATCTCCAAGCCATTCTCCTGATTATTTGGCTGTTCTTTGCTTGTTAACTGCACTCAAAGTGCGATATATTTGCCATGAGTAAATTTTCTGCAAACACAACGTAAAAAAGAAAAAGGTAACCAAGTTATGCATAATTTTTTAGGCGCTATTGAAGCTGGAGGCACTAAGTTTGTCTGTGCAGTCGGTACCGATGGCGGAGAAATTCTACAACGCATTCGCATTAAAACAAGCACACCTGAAGAGACCATGCCCGAAGTTATTGGTTTTTTTCGTGAGCATATGAAAAAATACCCACTTAAAGCGATTGGTTGTGGGTCTTTTGGTCCCATTGACCCCGATATCAATTCTAAAACATATGGCCATATCACACATACGCCCAAGCTGCCATGGCGAGATTATAATATCGTTAAAACACTAGAAGATGCGTTACAAATACCTGTTGTATTTGATACGGACGTCAATGCAGCGGCACTAGGTGAACATCACTGGGGAGCAGGCAAAGGAATCAGTGATTTGATCTATCTGACTGTAGGCACTGGCGTTGGTGGCGGTGCTATCGTCAACAATCAGTTAGTACACGGCAGTGCTCACCCTGAGATGGGACATATTTATATCCCTGTTGATTTAACACAGGATGATTTCAAAGGCATTTGCCCATATCACGAGCGCTGTTTAGAAGGCTTAGCATCAGGCCCTGCTTTGAAAACACGCTGGCAAGTTGATTCAGCGCTAGATCTTGCAGATGATCATATCGCTTGGGAGCTAGAAGCCGAATACCTATCATATGCACTTGTAAACTATATGATGTGTTTTGTGCCTAAGCGCATTATCTTAGGAGGAGGTGTCATGAAGCAGACACACTTATTTGAGAAGATTCATACTAAAGTAAAAGCAAAAATCAATGGCTATCTGAATCAAGACTATTGTGATAGTATCCCATCGATTATTGTGCCGCCGGCTTTGGCAGATAACGCTGGCATCATGGGTGCTTTGGCTTTAGCTAGTACCGCCATAGGCGTCACGCGAGCAGAAAAACCACTTGAGGTCGAATAATCAATCACATACATACAGAATAAAGTAATTGTTAAGGTTTTAAAATGGATATAAATGAAGTAGGTAAAGTATATGAACGTCCTTGGGGCACATATCGCACAATTGAATTAGCAAGCGGCTATCAGGTAAAAGTTATTACTGTTAACCCTGGTGGGCAATTATCTTTGCAAAAACATTTCAAACGCGCTGAGCATTGGGTCGTTGTTAAAGGTTCACCAACTTTTACCATTGGTGAGAACAAAAAAATGTATCACGCCAATGATCATGTTTATATTGAGAAAGAGGAAATCCACCGCATGGAAAATACAACGGATTCTCCATGTGAAATCGTCGAAGTACAGATTGGTAATTATCTTGGTGAGGATGATATTGTTCGATTGGAAGATATTTATAACCGTTAGTTAGCACTAAGTGATACCAAATACAAATGCCCAACCTCTCAAATACAGTTAAATCTTTTTAAATAAAAACTTGTAATTTTTTTCTTAAGCGCAATCTATAGCGATCATGTTTTTATAAACCCAATCATTTAAGCGGGGAAACTATGTTAGAAATGAAAGGTACTACGATTTTATGTGTACGTCGTGGCGATGAAGTTGTCATTGGCGGCGATGGTCAAGCAACACTCGGCAATACGGTTGCAAAAGATAATATCATCAAAGTACGTAAATTAAGTAATGGTAAAGTATTAACAGGATTTGCTGGATCAACAGCAGATGCTTTTACCTTGTTTGAAAAGTTTGAGCAAAAGCTTGATTTTTACCAAGGTAACCTTGAGCGTGCATCCGTTGAGATGGTACGTGAATGGCGCCTAGATCGCATGATGAGCAAACTTGAAGCAATGATTATTGTCGCTGATGAAAACAAATCTCTTCTAATCTCAGGTGTTGGTGATGTTATGGCGGCTGATGAAAAAGGTATTTTATCAATTGGTTCAGGTTCTGCTTTTGCTAAAGCTGCAGCACACGCCTTGGTCGATAATACAGATCTTTCGGCATCTGACATCGTTAAGAAAAGTCTCAACATTGCCGCAGATATCTGTATTTACACTAATCACAACTTAACCATTGAAAAGCTTGCTAACAAAGCAGCCGTATAATTTACTAAGGGGATAGAAATCATGTCACAAATGACACCTAAAGAAATCGTCAGTGAATTAGACCGCTTTATCATCGGTCAAAAAGATGCAAAAAAAGCAGTTGCTATAGCACTTAGAAACCGCTGGCGCAGAATGCAGCTTGAAGATGGCATGCGCCAAGAAGTCACACCTAAAAATATTTTAATGATTGGTCCAACTGGCGTTGGTAAAACAGAGATCGCACGACGCTTGGCAAAGCTTGCCAATGCACCATTTATCAAAATTGAAGCGACTAAATTTACCGAAGTAGGTTATGTCGGCAAAGATGTTGACTCTATCATTCGCGATTTAGCAGACATTTCAATCAAGATGTATCGTGAGCAAGAGAAAACCAAAGTCGCAGCACGCGCTGAAGAGCTCGCAAAAGAACGTATATTAGATGCCTTGTTACCGGCAGCACGTGAGAGCAAAGTAGGCTTTGCCAATGAACCCGTTGAAGTCGAACAAAAAACTGAAAATACAACACGCCAACTTTTTAGAAAAAAACTTGCCTCTGGTGAGCTTAACGACAAAGAAATTGAGATCGACATCGCCATGGCAGCACCTCAAATGAACATCATGGGACCTCCTGGCATGGAGGATATGACCAATCAATTACAAAGTTTATTCTCATCGATGGGTGATGAACGTAAGAAGCGTCGCAAAATCAAAGTTAAAGATGCCTTGAAATTACTACAAGATGAGGAAGCCGGCAAGTTAGTTAATGAAGATGATATCAAGCTTAAGGCAATCGAAGCCGTTGAGCAAAACGGGATTGTCTTTATTGATGAAATTGATAAGGTCTGTAAAAAGTCAGATCAGCGTGGAGGTGATGTTTCACGTGAAGGTGTTCAGCGTGATTTATTACCATTAGTCGAAGGCTCAACCGTCAGCACAAAGTATGGCATGATCAAAACAGACCATATTTTGTTTATCGCCTCAGGCGCTTTCCATGTTGCCAAGCCATCAGATTTAATTCCTGAGCTACAAGGACGTTTGCCGATCCGTGTTGAGCTAAGGTCACTTGAAGTTGAAGACTTTGTACGCATTCTCACAGAGCCTGATTATTCATTGATTAAACAGTATGTTGCTCTATTAGGCACTGAAGATGTGAAGATCATCTTTGAAGAAGATGCTATTAGACGCATTGCTGAGATTTCATTCCGCGTTAATGAAGAAGTTGAAAACATCGGCGCACGACGCCTGCACACAGTACTTGAGCGCTTATTAGAAGAAGTATCCTTTGATGCCTCTGATCGCACTGAAAAAACCTTTAGTGTCACTAGCGATTACGTCAATGAAAAACTAGGAAGTTTAGTCAAAGACCGCGACCTAAGTCAGTACATTCTGTAGCGCATTTGTACACTTAAGAAAAATTCGTTAATAAACGCGTGAAAACTCAAAAAATACAATTGACATTAGGGGTTTAGCCCTTATAATCTGATCCTGTTCTGCGGGAATAGCTCAGTGGTAGAGCACAACCTTGCCAAGGTTGGGGTCGCGAGTTCGAACCTCGTTTCCCGCTCCAGTTGGCTGGGTAGCAAAGTGGTTATGCAGAGGCCTGCAAAGCCTTGGACACCGGTTCGATTCCGGTCTCAGCCTCCAGAACAAGTCTTTGCCCGGGTGGTGAAATTGGTAGACACAAGGGACTTAAAATCCCTCGAGACTTAACTCTCGTGCCGGTTCGACTCCGGCCCCGGGCACCATCAAATTTTCCCAATGCAAAATATTAAAAATCAAAATATTTTTGTGAATATTTAAAGCATGATCTCATCAAGACATATTGAAATTGTAACAATCACTGTTAACTCTATACCCATCGTAAGTTATTTTGCGGTGTTTGCTTGCAAAATAGTTTGTGAAGATTTTGGTAAATTGGATTGCAGGTAATATCTGCCCTTGACAGAGTCTTTGGGCGCTCATTTGCCAAAACAATGAAACTATTCATTGTTTCTTAACGCATTCGCTATTATCAAAATTCAACTTGCCAAATGCACGCAAAATACAAAGCAAAAAATCCCTAAAAAACTACGATTTAAAATAATACGGATAATACTTTGGTTCCCAAATCACTTGATCTATCTTGCGCCAAATATCATCAACATCTTCAGCAACACCATCCTCAATTGCCTGACGTGCTACAGCAAATGCCACCTGACGACTGACACTGTATGCCTCACTTAGTTTTGGTAATAATGCATCATCTTGGGTTGAGTAATTTGCTAGTGCCTTACATGCCGCCCATAACATATTATCCGTAAAGCGCTTCGCAGCAATCGCAACGATGCCTAAGCCAATACCAGGGAAAACTAAGGCATTGTTTGACTGCGCAATACGATAAACTTTACCTTTATAACCAACATCATCAAATGGGCTACCTGTAGCAATAAGCGCGCGCCCTTCCGTCAAGCGAATGATATCCTGTGGCACACGCTCACAGCGACTCGTTGGATTAGATAGGGTAAAGATAATTGGGCGATCATTATTCTCAGCCATAGACAAAATAACATCATCCGTAAATGCACCAGCAACACCGGAGCAACCAATTAAAGTCGTTGGTTTTGCTTGCTTGACCACTTCTGTCAACACAATTCTTCCCTGGTCATCCGTAGCCCATCCTTTAACTGATTCACGTGTACAAGCATAAGGACGTTGAAAGTCCATCATATCCTGATCATCAATCAATAGACCATCTTTATCAATACACCAGAAGTGCTGATACGCTTCTTCTTTTGTCAAACCCGAATGCACAAGCGCTGCAACAATCTCATCAGCAATACCCAGCCCTGCCGTTCCCGCACCAAAGATTACAAATTTCTGACAATTAAACTTCAAGCCTGAGCGTTTGGATGCTGAAATCAAACCTGCTAAAGCGACCGCCGCAGTTCCTTGCATATCATCGTTAAAGCTGCAGATTTCATTTTGATATTTCACTAAATTTTTACGTGCATTGTCACGACCAAAGTCTTCCCAATGCAGGAATGTCTCCGGCATTTCTTCTTGAACTGCCTCAATAAATAACTGCACCATTTCATCATATTGCTCACCACGCACACGCTCATGACGCCAACCAAGATACAACGGATCTTCTAACAACTTTTTATTATTAGTGCCTGCATCTAAAAATACCGGCAAATAACGCCCAGGATTAATGCCCGCACACAGCGTATAAACCATAAGCTTAGCGACTGGTATTTCAATACCACCAACGCCTTGGTCACCAATTCCTAACACACCTTCTGCATCACTAACTACAAGAATATCAACATCTGAGTTAGTGCGATTACGTAATATCTCACGCATTTTGTAGCGATCTGGATAAGCAATATAAAGTCCTCGAGGCGATAGAAATTGCTCGCTATAGCGCATCACTGCTTCACCAACTGTTGGTGTGTAGATAATCGGCAGCATTTCATTAAGATTATCGCGCACTAATCGATAAAACAACGTCTCGTTGATATTGTGCAAGTTCTTTAAAAAACTATAGCGCCCAATGTTGCTTCTAAAAGATTTATACTGCTGATAGGCACGCGTTTTTTGCTCTTCTAAAGATTCGATCTGAAAAGGCAATTTACCTAATAAGCCAAATTCTTCACGCTCACGCTCGCTAAAGGCCGTACCCTTATTTAAAGATGCAAGTGTTAATAAACTCTTACCATGCAAATCAGTTTCAACCCACATTTCATTGCTTTCAGGATTGCGTTTAAATTCAAATCTTTTTATTTTCTTCATCATTATGCTTCTATTAGTTATCTTTTATATTTATATCTTTCGACTAAGACTAAATATTCATCCACAAGTGCTCACCGCACCCTGAGCATCAGTCGAAGTGGGTAAGCTTGGGAAAGTCACACTTCATAAAGGCTTCTACTTACGCTCAGCCAACACTTACACAATCAAAGTGGTCAGGAATATAGTCATAGCCTATTTTTCTAACTTAAATTTCTAATTCACTTAATCTTTAGCGCCGAACTCACGCACAGCATCAACCATTATCTTAACTTTATCCGGTGAAATATCCGGATATACACCATGCCCTAGATTAAAGACAAAGCGACTATATGGTGCCTGACTTGTGACGATATTTTTCACCGAGTCAATAATACTTTGATCACTACCATAAAGGGCTGCAGGATCTAAGTTACCTTGCAACGCAAACTCATTGCCAACGGCTTGTCTTGCACGTGCTACATCAATACTCCAATCAATACCGATACCATCGCAGTCGGTTTTAATCAACTGGTCTAACCATAATCCACCGCCCTTAGTAAAAAGTGTCACTGGCACATGCGGATGACGTTTTTTAAGCTCAGCTGTGATCGCTTGCATATAATTTAATGAAAAGGCTGCATAGTTGCCTTCTGCTAACATGCCACCCCACGTATCAAAGATCATCACTGCATCAGCGCCTGCTTTTACTTGTTCATCCAGATAGTTAATAATCACAATACTTAGATCAGACAATAGCTTATGCAAAAGCTCTGGCGCGCTATAGAGCATCTTACGCAATTGCGTAAACTGTTTTGAACCCTGCCCTTCAACCATGTAAGCCGCTAACGTCCAAGGACTACCACTAAAGCCAATTAAAGGCACACGATCTTTAATCGCCTTTTTAGTGGTTGAAACTGCATTAAACACATAATGCAATTTATCAATAGCACCTTCAACATCTAAGCCCTCAACATCTGTTAAAGTTGTCAATGGCGCGGAAAAGATTGGCCCCTTACCACTGATAAACTTAAGATCCATCCCCATGGCTTCTGGAATGGTTAATATATCTGAAAATACGATAGATGCATCTAAATCATAACGATCTAAAGGTTGCAAAGCCACTTCACAACAAGCCTCAGCATGGCGACACATCTGCATAAAATCACTAAATTTGGCGCGTGTCTGGCGATACTCTGGCAAATAGCGTCCAGCTTGACGCATAATCCACATCGGTGTTTGTGTCACAGGCTTGCCTTGTAAGGCATCTAAAAATAACGTTCTCATTTTTTATCCTTTTTATAATAATCAATCCCATCAGGGTGATATTTAAATCGCTTATATGTCCACTGATATTGCTCTGGATATTGGCGAATAATTTCCTCAAACCGTTTAGTAAAAGCATAAGCTACTGGATCTTCAACGCCACCAATTGCTTGATAGTGCTTAATCAAAGGCTCTAAGTCTTCATTAAACAGTGTCAAGCCTTTGCCATCAGCATTTCTAACGGCATAGCTTAACACAACCGCAGGCTTGTAACGCTCATATAATTTTCCAGCGAAATTCATCGTCTTGGCAGGGTTACCAAAAAAATCAACATAGGTACCACCCGCATCAACCGGTACTTGATCCGTTAGCATCGCAATGACTTCTTTTTTTGCTATCGCTTTAAATAGCATTTTGACACCTTTTTGATTGGCAGGTGACATATTTTCACATAAGCGCGAACGCGCACGCAGAATAAGCTTATCCAGTGTTTTTATCTTAGGTGGTGTGTATAGCATCGCCGAAGGATATTTACTTGAATAATACATCGAAGCAATTTCATAACTGCCCAAATGAGGTGCGACAACCATGACACCACGCCCTTCTTCATACAAACGCTGTAAGACATCCCCGCCATGCACCACTTGAATTTGTTTCAATAGTTTTTGTGGATTTTTGAATAAGATTCCTGGCATTTCAGCCCCTGTCATACAGGTTTGTTGTAAAGTTTTCTTAACCAACTTGCGCTTATGATAGTCACTGAGCTCAGGAAAACATTTATGAATATTAATACGTGCTATTCGACGCATATCACTTTTACAAAAATAAAGTAACACCCCAATCATTGCACCAATACGCTGCGCTGTTTTAAAACTTAACTTTCCCCACAGAAACAATATTAATATCAGGGCTTGAGCACCTATTTTCTTCATCGCATTTTACCGTTTTTTATTTTATTGCTGAAAGCGTTCAAATTTACGATAGCTTAATGCCTCTTGAATATGATACTTCGCAATCATCTCTTGTGCTGCCAAATCAGCAATCGTCCGCGCAATTTTAACCACTCGGTGATATGCTCTTGCCGATAAACCTAGCTTTTCAATGGCGTCTGCCAACAACAGCCGCTCATTATCCCCTAAAATGCAAAATTGATCAATTTCCTTACCTTGAAGTTCGGCATTAATTTTTCCTTGACGCTTGATTTGTAGATCACGTGCGTTAATCACGCGCGCTTTGACATCGTGACTTGGTTCGCCTTGTGCACCCGCAACCAAATCATCATGCTCAACCTCAAGCACCTCAACTTGCAGATCAATACGATCTAATAAGGGGCCTGAGAGCTTTTGTTGATAACGTTTTATTTGCATATCCGTGTCTTTACATACTTTGCGTTGAGAACCTAAAAATCCACAAGGGCAAGGATTCATTGCCGCAATTAATTGAAAGTTAGCTGGATATTCAACTTGTGCACTCGCCCTTGAGATCACAATCTTGCCAGACTCAAGTGGCTCACGTAAAACCTCTAATACTTTGCGATCAAACTCTGGCAGCTCATCTAAAAACAACACACCATTATGTGCTAAAGAGATTTCTCCTGGTTTTGGATTTGATCCACCACCAACAAGAGAGACTGCCGATGATGTATGATGAGGGGCGCGAAATGGGCGCTGATAGAAATGCTCCGCAACATCTCTAGCACCTTTAATAGATGCGACCATTGCCGTTGCCAAGGCCTCATCCATAGAAAGTTTGGGTAAGATTGTGTTAAAGCGCGATGCGAGCATCGTCTTGCCCGTGCCCGGGGGTCCAACAAACAAAAGATTATGCCCACCTGCTGCGGCAATCTCTAATGCACGCTTAGCTTGAAACTGACCTTTAACATCGCTCAAGTCCAATTCAAATGCATTATTTGGCAGCACATCTTCTGCTTGTTGTGCCTCTTTGATAAATTGTGTTTTCGATAAGTGCAAAACAACATCCATCAAACTATTAGCTGCATAGGCATGAAGATCTGGTAACAAGGCAACTTCACTTTCATTTTTGACCGCAATGATAAGATTACGTTGATGCTTTAGGCTCTGAATGGCAAACGGTAAGATTCCTTTCACAGGTCTTAATTTGCCACTTAAGGATAGCTCAGCAGCAAATTCATAGTCCTCAATATCAGGTGCTATAACTTGTTGAGACGCAATTAAAATACCAATAGCAATCGGTAAATCGTAGCGCCCACCTTCCTTGGGCAAATCGGCAGGGGCGAGATTAATGGTAATGCGTTTACTTGGAAATTGAAATCCTGAATTAATAATCGCACTTCTAACGCGATCTTTACTCTCTTTAACAGCTGCTTCCGGTAAACCTACGATCGACAAACTCGGCAATCCATGCGATAAATGCACTTCCACAGTTACTTGTGGTGCATTCACCCCCAACTGTGCGCGGCTAAAGACCGTAGCTAGCGACATAACAGCTACTTATTCCCTTGCTTAGCAATAAGCTCATCAACTTTTTTCTCAAGCACCTCAAGCTTTAAACGTGTTTTTGCTAACACTTCTTTTTGGATATCAAACTCCTCACGCGTGACGAGATCCAACTTTTCAAAGCTTGCTTTTAAAACATTTTTGCAGTTATTTTCAAACTCACTCGCCGCTGTTTTTAAGCCACTTGGAATGCCATTGGAAATCTTACTGGCAACATCATCGATTATTTTATTGTTTAGTTTCATGCTCAATCACTTAAATGCTTTACTAATAGATAGTGCATAATGTAGCATAGACAGCTAAATTGACAAATCAATTCGAGCATGAAGCTAATTACAGCCTATATCAAACCACATTTACTTGATCGCACACGTGAAGCCCTATTAAGGGCTGGTGCAACGGGCATTACTATCACTGAAATTAAAGGCTTTGGACGTCAACTGGGTCATACTGAGCTTTATCGAGGCGCTGAATATGCTGTTGATTTTTTGCCAAAGATTAAAATAGAAGTTATTTGCAAAGATGAGCAAAAAGAAGATTTTGTCGAATGGATTATCAAAATAAATCAAGCAAATAAAATTGGTGCCGGCAAAATCACCATCACCCATCTTGAGGAGGTTATTCGTATTCGTACCGGCGAAACTAATACTGAGGCAGTTTAGATGTAAACATTTAAAATCTTATTTAATCAATCTTTAGTCCAAGTGCCATCGCCAAATACTCCTGCTGGATCATAGGCATTTTGATTACACCATCCTTCATGCCCAGTACAGGTATAGGTTACACCATTTCTGATGACTTTACTGCCAATCTGATAACTGCCAATACCATTTGGCCATTCTGGCAAATCCGGTGTTGGCTCAGGTGAGACCTGTCCTTTATTCTCCAAAAGCCAAGTGTACTCAATATGATTACTCTGCTCGATCTCCGTATTGATATAAACCATATTAACGCCACCTTCAACCGGCTTAACCGTATCATCATCTTGTAAGACACCAATCACAATATCATATGCCTGCAACTCATCATTTAATTTAGTAATGTACTGTGACTTCCATGTTGCTAAATTATCAATCACCATTGGCACTTCAATCGCTTCTTTGTAACCGCCTAAGCGCCCAGAATCAAAGATATCACTGCGCCATAATCTAAAGTTAAGCTGATCATTTAGTTTATAACTACTTTCTGATTGAGCACCAAAAACAGCACTACCCTCATTACCTAAAAGTGGGGTCCACACACTTTCAATTGGTTCTGGCGTTACCGCATGATGTTGAATACGCCATTGATAGTTTACTGATGAAGATTTTAATTGATATACATAATAGCCTGACGGTGATGTTGTTTCGACATTTTCACCATCTGCACTTAGTATACCTATCTGTACATCATGCTTATAATCATTATCACAATTAAATATTTTGGCTAGTTCTTGCTGCCAATTATGAGCCAAAACTGCTTCGTTTGGCTTAAATGTAGTCACGGCACAATGATTGTGCATATCGTCAACACACACCTCTAAAGATAGTGTATCATCAATGGACACATTGAGATTGGGTAATCTTGTCTCATCTGATTCACTTCCTATTACTTCCCATTTTTTTTCTGGAGCAGGAGGTATGCTCGCATCAATGACCACATCTGAACATGAATAAAAAGCTTCAGCACTGTCATCTCTTTGCCACACGGCATACAAGATATGTTGACCTGATTTAGATTCTGGAATAGGGCAACGGAAGTCCTCATATCCAATGCCTCCAGGTATGGATGTAACTTGCAAAGGCGTATTAGCTGTCGGCGGTACATGGTGACAAATTGGCTTTGGCTCCAAATCTTGCCAAGTTAACGCTTTATTTGGGTTCCAGCTATCTTTGGTAATATAAATATCAATATAGCCCTTGCCATATGTTTTGTGCGGCGCGCTTACAGCATAAGTGAATGTATTATCACCCGAGCTTATATTGACAGGATAAACATTATCCCCTTGGTCTTGCGCCCATAATGTTTCATCTAATGCTCTAAACTTATGGACATTTGCTGAACAAATAGGTGCTGTTTCACCTCCCATTATAGCGATATGTTTCGCCCTTGGATCATCGGCATATGAAGCATCATCGGACCAGCCAGCTGCGGCACCTTGCGCAATACCACTCCAATCAGAATAAACCCGATGCCAAGTAGTTCTTTGATCACCATCTTCTGCATCACCCTCAAGTGGAAACAAATTTGGATCACAAACTGCTACTCCACTTTTACCATTCCAATCAGCACCATTAGCGCTTGCACAAAGCCATTGTCTACTCTCTGGAAAGGACAAAGCACCATGCCCAAACACTGTACCCGAACTTAATACCAAACTTGACACTAAAAAAATAGAACGTAATTTCATCTGTAACTCCTAAAAAATAATTTAGCAGAATTGTATGAAATTAGAGCCAGACTGTGAAATTGAAAGAACTAATAGCGATATAAGGGATATTTATTTTCAAACTTTATCTATCTTCAGTTGAAAGCGTTACATTGGAACCAGATTTACCTGCTATAGGGGTTGCAATATAAGGATATCCGGAATCAATATCAAAATCATAGCTAAGATGATATTGGTTTTGAGCACGTTTACTAATAATCATAAATTGATAATTAACCTCATAACCTTCATGGTCTACCCCTCTTAAATCAAATTCACATTGATATTTTGCATGATTTGACATCTCTTTATCAGCAACAAGCTCGACCTTCTGGTTAGGTTTCAAAGAATAGCCATCTTCAATAAAATTATTTTCATTCCCTTTTAAATGAACCTTGCATTTAGCATTCCACGGCGAAACATTCTTTCTGTAAAGCTTAAATATTGTTCCCGTATTATTTTGAACATTGATTACAACCTCCTCATTGCCTGCAAGAATATCATCAGCAAAAACAAATGACGACATTAAACCAGAGACAACTAAAGCGCTTAACATTACTTTTTTCATTGATTCCTCCAAATTTTATGTACAACAAAATATAGCTAACACTTCCGTGCAAACTATCGCTTAATATAATTGCTTATAATTATTTAAAAATAATGTAATTTGTTATTTATAATAACTTTAATGATGAATTTTTTTAATATTTATTGGAAATTCGAATGTTAGCCGATAATATGGGGAACATTATAATCCATCAAGGTGTTGACGGTTCTTTCAGGTAACCCTGAGCCGATTGACTGACCGTGCTCTGAATTTCCATCCAGAACAAGCATGATAAGTACTAAGCTATCTGCTGGAACAGTGGTTAGTCTATCAAAATGTATTAAGATTGAAGCACTGCTTGAATCGATAAAAACGCTTGCATACTCCGGTCAGCCTAAAGACGCTTATGAAATACCCCCTAAAAAGTATCTTTTACAGACTGGCTTCGATATATTGTTTAATAAAATAAGCAAAGGATATGACTGTGAATATAAAATGGCTTAATTTTTCACCTATATTGACATATAACGTTATACTTGAAGTTTTGAAGCAAGGTCAAACAAAGTTTGTTAACAATCAAAATAACACAAGGCTTTTAAGTAATGGCTGGATAACGAATGAGTAGCTTTTCACAACAACTAAAAGCCGCAACCATAGACAGTATTGCCGGTTTATTTAAAAATCGGAAAATGTTAGTGATGTTTATTTTAGGCTACTCGTCAGGATTGCCGTTAATGCTTACAGCATCATCACTAACCTATTGGTATCACGAAGCTGGAATTAGCATTAAAGATATTGGTTTACTAACGTTAGTGGCGTTGCCATATACGGTAAAGTATCTATGGTCGCCTGTGATTGATCAGGTAAACCTTAAATTCCTTGGCAGACGCAAAAGTTGGATTTTCTTAATGCAATTATTATTAATTGTCTGTGTGTTTTTACTGAGTCAATTCTCACCTGCACAATCACCATTAATTATCGCGGGTATTGCCTTGGCAATTTGCTTTTTCTCGGCAACTCAAGATATTGCGATTAATGCCTACCAAACAGAAGTATTAGATGAAGATGAACGTGCATTAGGTAGCTCTATCTCAGTATTAGGCTATCGTGTGGCGATGATGGTCACGGGTGCTTTTCTATTAATCATGGTTAAATACTTTGATAACAATTGGCAAACCGGTATATTTGCATTGATTCCATTTTTTGCAGTGGCAATGATCGGCACTTTTTTAGCGAAAGAAGCCTCGGTAGATAATCGCCCGAAAACATTTGCCGATGCGGTTATTCTGCCATTTTATGATTTCTTTACCCGTCGCAGCTTTGCTGTAGCGGTTGTTGTGCTGTTGATTATTATTTTCTACAAATTTAGTGATGCACTGGCATTTTCACTTAATACAGTCTTCTTTGCCGAGCTTGGCTTTGATAAGGTCACGATTGCCGTATCGTATAAAACCAATGCCTTAATATTTACCTTCATTGGTCTAGTATTAGGTGGCATGTTAGCCAAAGGATTTGGTTTGTTTCGCACGTTTTTAGTATTTAGCTTTATGATGGCAGCGGCAAACTTGATGTATATGTGGCTAGCATTTGAAGGGAAGAATTATTATTTAATGGTCATCTCTGTCGCAGTTGAATATATGGTCGGCGCGATGGGCACTGCCGTATTAGTTGCAATGATCATGAGTCTTGTAAATAAAAGCTTTTCCGCAACACAATTTGCAGTATTAAGCTCGATCGACTCATTGGGGCGTGTATTGGTAGGACCATTAGCGGGTAATGTTCAAGCAAGCTACGGCTGGGAGATATTGTTTTTATTAAGTTTTATTCTTGGCTGTATTGTCACCCTTGGCATATGGCTTGCACGCAAGCAAATTATTTCAATGGCGAATCTGCATGCATAATCATGAATCAAGAGTAAGCCGTACTTTAATCCCCCTCACCCGCGCAGCTTAAGCTGCACGAGCAATCCCACAAGGGGCGAGATGCTTTTTTATAGGTCATTACGTAGCGAGCGAATGATCACACTTGGTTAAAGTTTTCTTCAGTTGTGGCATTAAACTTAAACCCTAGTGTTTGCTCTAATGAGGCAAAAGCATCATGCAGCAGCTGATACATTTGCTGGCGATCATTGCTGTTGTTTAAGTTCAGAATCATGGCACTTGATACCCCATTCTGCTCTATGCTTTTTGTAAATGCTGCATTAGCACTGTCAATATTGATAAATTGATAGTCACTCGCCGTTTTACCATAGGCTAATGTGTGCATACTTTCCGCAAAGACTTTTTGTAATTGTGCAATACTAAAAGCGAAAGAGTTGTTAACTTGCAAGCCATATTGTGCCAACTTTTGATTGCTGTTAGTTAGTTGATCAATGTAGTATTGGACTTGTCGCGGATAAAGAATGAATGTCGTGCCTTTATACCACTGTGGTAGGCTTTTTGGTTTGTAGTCATCTGCTAGCGTAGGTAGTTGGAAAGCATTGATATACGCGCTGTCATTTAAGCTGAAGTTTGCCAAGTTGGGCAAATACTGGCTTAATTCTTGTGGATACGCACAAAGATCAATGAGCGTGCCTAGAATATCGGAGTAAGTCCCTGCATTATACGCCGCATTAAGAACCATATCAAAATAGGCAAATTGATTGGCGTTTAATGCTTGTACACATTTTCTCCAGCTATGTGCTTGTGGTCCCCACGTTGTGCTGTTATTGACCTCAATGCGATTTATATCATTTAAATGAAAATAAGCCGCTGCAAGTGGACCAAAATAGATATTATCAAGTGTTTCAGGTCCTGTTGAGCCAGTTTGCGCGCCATTGTCTTGCGATGCAATGCTATAGCCTAAAGATTTCTGTAGAACTGTATAGTTAATGAGTCCAAGGGATCCAGGAACATCAACGCTGGGTAGGCGTTTGGAGTAGTCATTGAGTTGATATGGTCCGCCTTGACCTGCGTTAAGTAATTGTTTTCGCGCTGTTTCATTATTGATAAACAATCCACCGGGATAGTTACTAGTACTGATATTCTCCTGCAGAAGTTGTGCAAATAAAGATCCAGCGATATAGTCCTTATCAATAGACCACTGTGGATAACGTGCTTTTATCATATAATTTAGCAACTCTCCCGCAACATAATTAGATAATATCAGTGGTGCAAATTTAGAGTCACTAAGATCAATTGATTCTGCACTGTGCGCATAATCACTCACTGGGAACCCAACGTGATAAGTGATTTTCCCGTAGTTTGACTGTTGATTGACAATATTGACATTAAAGGCATTTTGTTGGGTGCCTGAAGAGGTATTGAACTGGGTTTTATCAACGCTAGCGCTACCACTTGCGGCATTAACTGACAAAGTGAAACTGTCATTGGCAGGAAGCTCAAGGGTTTGTGTGGAGTTGCCTGATGAGATTTGACGCGTGAAATTGAATGTGGTTTTGTAGTTATTATCTTTTAGCGTGAGTGCTAAGGTGGTTTTATGATCGCTAGTGACCGTAAAAGGTGTAATAACTGTAGCAAGTGGCGAAACTTGGTAGTGAGGTGTCACGCTAACCTGCTGCTGATTTTGGCTAATACTAACATATTGATCAGTGGCATTGGCAACGTTTTTACCATCGCTAACAGACTGAAATTGTAATGTGTAATCACCATAACTTAGCGATTGAAAAGTATAACTACTATTCCAGTTAAGCACTTTAGTTTGTGCTTGCCCATCGTGTGTAAGCGTTACTGTTGTATGATTGCCAATGCCGCTTAAAGGAGCTGACGGTAGGGAAACTTTGATGCTTCCTTGTTCGCTAGGCGTTGTACATTGATAACTTAAACTTAGCGAGTTGATATTGTCATTATTAATGGTTAAAGCATTGCTTGGTGAGAATACGGCGGTGCAATTGCCAATCTTGTTGGCATTCAAGGTATAGTTACCATAATCTAGATGATCAATTAAGCTGGTTTGATCGGCTGTCCAATTGCTATTATTTAGCGTTCTGATCGGCTCTCCAGCAAGGCTAAGCGTCACTTTGGATGCACCTTGAAGTTGGGCGTTGGATTTAAAGGTAAACCTTATTTTCCCATTTTCACTTACTGGAGCGTCATTGCTAAAAATCTGTGCGTCAGTGATTTTAGCTAATTCAGCTAATGGGAAGTTCAATCCAAATTGAACAGAAAATGATTGATTAATATTTAAGGTTTCATCTTTGTTTTTGGCAATGGTGAAACTCACTAAGTCATTATGGTTACTTGGTGGGTTTGAATCGGAGTTTACAAAATTCCAAGTACCCCAAACATTTTGCACTGTGCTATTAGCTTTAAACTGTACCAACGCATTTTTGAGATTAACAGGCTTACCACAGTGGTTGGTAAATTGAATCTCAACGGCTTTGTAATATGCAGCTACATCGGGTTGATCAATGTTGATGTTGGCGCTAATACAGTCAATTGGCTGCGGGGTACTCATTGCATAGCTAAAAGCACCTAAGCTTAAGAGAATACTTAAGGCAAGTGATTTTGGTTGTGGCGTTATATTTGGCATATTTAGGTCCTATCTTGATGTTTCCATGGGCAGTATAGAGTATAACAAATAGCAAGTAACGCGTAATAAATACGTGATATTGATTGTAATGCATTCTAGATATGAGTAACTTTAATTGAATATTAGATGGATTGAGTGAAGTAAAAAGAAAGTCAATTGATTAAACCTCAGCAATTGCCTCAACTTCAATTAATACATCTTTGGGTAAGCGAGCGACTTCAACACATGAGCGTGCCGGTGGTATAATCCCTTGAAAAAATGATGCATAAACCTCATTAAAAGCAGCAAAGTCATCCATGTTTTTAATAAAACAAGTGGTCTTGATCAGTTTATCCATGCTGCTACCAGCGGCTTCGACAACGGCTTTTAAGTTTTGCATGACTTGTTTTGCTTGCACTTTGATATCACCTTGAACTAATTCGCCGTTGGGATTTAAGGCAATTTGTCCTGAGGTATAGAGTATGCCATTGATCTTAACTGCTTGCACATAAGGACCTATTGCTTGAGGTGCATTATTGGTTTGTACAACTTCTTTCATAAATATTCCTTAGATTTTTAAGAGCAATTTCATTCTGGCTAAATCAAGCGTGTTGTCAACGTATGCATTAGCACTTTCGTAACGTGAGCTGTGTGATGAAATTAAATATGATCACCAATAGCACAAGAATAAGCAGGCTAGACAACAACACCTCTTTAAAAGCCATCACTGAGCAACGATGCAGCAATGAGGCAATGCTTAAGTAAATCACCGGAATAAACCCTTGATATAAGATATTAAGATAGGTGCTTAAGAGGGTATTTGTTTGGTTTGAATATTGATTGGTAAAAATGATTTGTCTTAGGTTAAACATGACGACGTATTCGACAATCGCATAAATAATAAAAAAGACAATAACAGCAAGTAACACCCAAGCTATATTGGCTGAACCAATGGTGTAAAAGCACCACAATAGCGGCAACATCAACATGCCAAATAAAAAGATATTCTGGCGGATAGTGGCATCAGTTGTTTGGCTTTTCTTGCGCAAAATAAGACGCAATCCAATGATTACAACAATTAATGAAAATACAGGCTCTAGCGGATAAACTGCTTGATAGATCTGTGAAAGTTGGTCGTTGAATAAAAACAACAGTACCGATGACATCAACACATAAATAACAATGCTGTATTGACTTGCGCCATTGATACAGAGCATGACATAGCGTGGCTTGGTTTTGATCGCAATGGCAACACTTAGAAAAGCAATAATGATAATGACAAGTGCGTCAGCGATATTATGCCAACGATACATTAACGCACCACACAACAGCGCTAATAATGCACCTATCGCAAACGATAATAGGCATTTTAAAAATACCTGTATATTAAAACTTTCAATGCTACGCACAAAACGGAAATAGTAAAAAACAGCACCACAAATTGAAGTTACCAAGGTAAAGGGTAACAGCAGATTGAAAAAAGAGAAGCTAACAAACAAAATGGTGACGATAATCCCAAGGGTATTGACGATAAATGACATCAAGTTGTTTTTGATCTCATTGGAAAGTGAGTTTTCTGCGACAAGTTGATAACGTTTAGTATGTAACACAACTTGATTACCAAGATACGATAGTAAAAAGAAATGCACCCCCATCGTCATGTACAGTACACCACCGCCAAAACGTCCAGAGAGTAAAATATAAGTGGTTAGCATCAATAAAAATGGACAGAAAAATCCAACCATTGTTAAGGCGTCTGATTTTTGTTTGACGTCTTTAACAAGCTTTTCTGTTAGCATGACGGTAAGCCAAGTAATGAGCCCTAAAATCGCGCCAATAATCAACATATCCGAGAAGAAATATAAACGTTCAAAGTCATCTTTAAAAACTTGGTTAAAGCTAGAGATGCTTTCTGCTAAAGCGCGAATAGGGACATATACCGGCAAAATACAGAAATATAAAATACTCGGGTGACGTATGCAGTTAAGCAAGAAAGCGCGTTGTGGTGACATCGATGGCATTCCTTTATTAAAATCTGCTTAACACGCGCTCAAGTGCGCGACTGGATAACATCCATTTCAAGAGTTTAGCAATACTAGTAAACCTGGTGATGCTATAACGTGGTGCGGGATTTTTCGCTTTTAGAACCTTCTCAACAACCTTGGCCACAGAAATTGCTTCTTCGTTAAATGGTACAGGTTTATGATTACCTGACATCAGTTTTTTATAATCACTTAAATGCACCGAGTTTTTAAGCTCAATATTTTTAACGGTTTTCATCGAGTTTTCTCGAATTCTACTGGTCACTGGTCCGGTATTAAGTATGGTCATGTGGATATTAGAACCTCTTAATTCTTGACGCATCGTATCCACTAAGCCTTCAATGGCATATTTACTCGCATTATATGCCCCTCGATATTTAAGTGATACTAACCCTAAGACAGAGCCATGCTGAATAATCTTACCATAACCTTGCTTACGCATAATTTTAAGCGCTTTGCATGTGAGATTATGAAGTGCAAAGAAGTTAGTATCAAACTGCTCTTTGATATGTTTTGTGGGGATATCCTCTAAGGCACCAGCTTGTGAGAAACCTGCATTATTAAACAATACATCTAATGTACCCCCTGTTTTTTGCAGAATATCAGACAATGCAGCATCTATCTGAGCATCATCTAACACATCAATTAAGTAAGTTTCAAAGCCTTCAGCAGTGAGTTTTTCAACGTCCTCAGGCTTCCTAGCAGAGGCAAAGACACGATAACCTTGTGTTTTTAAGTATTTCGCTGTGGCGTAACCAATGCCGCCATGTGAGCAGCCAGTAATTAATATCGTTTGTTTGTCCATTATAAATTAACTCCAATTTATGGTAACAATCAGGGTGTATATAACATCAATTAGCACCAAGATCACAATAGCAATAGCAAATTTTTTGATTCCAATCCTATAGTCTTTAGCATGGTAGTGATCAATAACACGCAATGTGGCTACAATAATTGCTGCGATTACAATTGAGATACCACCAAGCAACACACCAAAGCCCATAAAAGGAATCCATGCGCTTAATGCGGCAATCAAGCCATATAAAATGACATAAATGATAAATGTTTTGATGATGTGGCGTTTTAGAGTTTTTTGTTTTAAGGACATACTTCACCTTGGCACCATTTGATTTTAACTTTCCAGTCAAATGGTTGATACATTTCTTGTAATATCTTGGCAACTTGCATTTGTGCTTGCGCGATATATTGATCACTCATTGCCAATTGACGCATTGATTGCTGTGCCAGCAAATAAGCTTTATCTGGCACTTGATCTTTAGGATCGGTATTGATCACCCCTAAACGTGGAATGACACCAAAGGTATAGTCTTGTTTGGTAATCAAGTGTGAGTGTTGATGGTTAATCTCAATACTCAACACAGTTGGTAAAGGTAGTTTGATTGTTAGTATTTTGCGTGTTTTATCGATATTGATTTGCATATGTTCAAGATTACTACCCAATAAAACCGAAGCATAAATATAATAAGATGCTCGAGTATCAACCAACCAACCCTTATCTTCAAACTGCTCCATTTGGCTAAGCTCTAAGCGCAGACTCGCTAGTTGGCTAATCGTTTTGACTTGGGAGATACTTGGGTAGAATTTTGCATTATCATTCGCAGTGTAATGCCGATAAAACCAAGCGCCACTAGCGCCTAATGCAACACAGATCACAATTAAGGTAAGTTTAGAAAAAATACGCATCATAGCACCAATACCACAAATAAAACGATGATTAAGACTAATAGTATCCAGTGTTTTATACGCACATTTATATCCTTAATGACGTTATCCATTCAACTTCTTATTCAATATTTCATTCACTTGCTTAGGATTTGCCTTGCCTTTGCTATTTTTCATGATTTGTCCAACAAAGAAGCTCAAAAGCTTCTTATTTCCAGCGCGATAATCTTGCACTTGTTGTGGGTTTTGCGCAAGTATCTCGTCAACCAAACTTTCAACCAACCCTAGATCATTGCTTTGGCGCACACCGAGCTGATCAATAATGCTTTGTATTTCCTGCGGTTGATCATAATAGTTTTGTAGTACAGTCTTGGCGGATTTTAAAGAAACCTCATCCTTATCAACGCATGCAATAAGCTCAAGTAATATATGAACAGGGACACGTCTGGCATCAAATGTACTTTGTGCACGATTAACCACTGCTTGCAACTCAACGGCAACCCAGTTATATGCGGTTTTTGCCGGAATGCTTTTTGCCAATGCATCATAGTAATCCGCAACTAGCGGGTTATCCATTAAAAAGTTCACCTCATCGGCATTAAGCGTCTTAGCATAAGTTTCACGGCGCACTTTTGGCAATAGTGGCATCTGTGAATGTATGCTTTCAATTTCTTCATTAGATAAAATAATAGGTAATAAATCAGGATCAGGGAAATAGCGATAATCAAAGGCATTTTCCTTGCTGCGCATACTGCGCGTTTCATTATTATCCGGATCATAAAGCCTTGTTTCTTGCGTGATTATGCCACCTTTGTCAAGGACATTGACTTGACGCTGATACTCATAATGAATGGCACTTTCGATAAAGCGGAAAGAATTAATATTCTTAAGCTCGGCTCTTGTTCCAAGATCCTCACCTAGTTTACGAATCGATAAATTAACATCACAGCGAAATGATCCTTCTTGCATATTACCATCGCAAATCCCAAGATGCTGCACCAGTTGATGAAGGTCTTTAAGATAACAGATCACCTCCTCGGCACTACGAAAATCAGGATGTGTTACAATTTCCAATAATGGTGTGCCAGCACGGTTATAATCTAAACCAGTTTGATCGCCAATAAAGTCATGCACTGATTTGCCCGCATCTTCCTCAAGATGGGCGCGCTCAATACGAATGGTTTTAACACCCTTATTTGTTGTAATCTCAAGCTGACCATTTTGCACAATTGGATTATTAGATTGACTAATCTGATAGCCTTTGGGTAAATCTGGATAAAAATAATTCTTGCGCGCAAAAAAGCTGTTTTTTGAAATTGTTGCATCAACGGCTAGACCAAACATTACTGCCATATCGACTGCTTGCTTATTAACAACAGGCAGCGTTCCTGGCAAGGCGACATCAAGAAAGCTTACCTGTGAATTAGGTTCTTGACCATAAAGGGTCGCCGCATTTGAGAAGATTTTGGCTTGTGTTTTAAGCTGAACATGCACCTCAAGCCCAATGACCATTTCATAACTCATACACCAACTCCTTGTAATAATTGCTGTGGTAAATGAAACTCTGTTTGACGTTGAAATGCACAGGCTACTTGCAATAATAAATGATCTTGGAAATTATTGGTCATCAGTTGCGCACCAAATGGCATATGCCCAATCTGTCCAATAGGAAATGAAATCGCAGGCGCCCCTGTTAAATTAGCAATTAATGTATACATATCCGATAAATAAGTTGTTACAGGATCTTTTTGTGCACCAAGTTTGGGTGCTGTTGTTGCAGCTGTTGGCAGTAAAATTATATCGACATTTTGATAGATCATATCAAGATCTTGCTTTAATTTGGCACGCACCTGTTGGGCTTTGTGATAGTAAGCATCGTATTGACTCGCGGCTAATACATAGTTACCAATAACAATGCGGCGTTTGACCTCGGCGCCAAAACCTTCTGTGCGACTATTAACATACAGCTCATCTAACGTATTTGCATGCTCGCTGCGATAGCCGTAACGCACCCCGTCAAAGCGTGCTAAGTTCGTGGCAGCTTCAGCAGGAGCCAACACATAATAGCTTGACACAGCCGCTTGTAAATCCGGCAATTGAATGTCTTTGATCTTCGCACCTTGCTTTTGGTAAATAGCAATACATTCCTGAAATAGTGCTTGTGCTTCAGCTGAGAGCTTTGATAATAATTGCCCATCAATACCAATGGTCAGGTTCGTTAGATTTTCTTGCTGTAATGATTTAGTAAAGAAATTCGGATCAGTTATGATACTCGTGCCATCTTTATCATCTTTGCCTGCCATCGCTTGCAATAAATAAGCACAATCCTCCGCATAATGCGCCAATACGCCAACCTGATCAAAGGATGAGCCATAAGCTACCAAACCATAGCGTGACAAGGTGCCATAGCTTGGCTTTATTCCTGTAATACCACAGAAGCTAGCAGGTTGTCTTACTGATCCGCCAGTATCACTGCCTGTGGCAAAAGGTGTGAGCCCTGCGGCAACTGCTGCGGCTGAACCACCAGAAGAACCACCTGGGACATGATGCAAATCATAAGGGTTTTTAGCAGCACCAAAAAAACTATGCTCATTGGTTGAGCCCATACCAAACTCATCCATATTGGTTTTACCAAGCAGTGTCATGCCTTGATTTTTTAGCTTATCGACTATTGTGGCATTAAAAGGAGATTGATAATTGCTTAATATCTTTGACCCACAAGTGGTGGTCATAACATCAGTACACAGATTATCTTTGTGTGCGATAGGGATTCCAGTTAACAGTGTTGCCTTGCCTTTGATGATTAAATCATCCATTTCTTTGGCATGCGCTAAAGCCCTGATTTCATTGACTGATATAAAGGCGTTTAATAAGTTGTTTTTATGTTTTATGTCTTTTAAATACGTTGTTGTTAACTCAACAGCACTTACACTTTTGTCATCAAGCTTTTGACGCAATGTTTTTAAAATACTCACGAAACTTCCTCTTATTCAATGACTTTGGGCACAATGAAATGCTGGTTAGTAAACTCAGGTGCTATACGCTCAAAGTCTGCTGTATGATTTTGCATTTGAGGCGCATCTTCACGCGCTGGGTAATGACTTAGCAGTGGTGAGATCATGGGTTTGATATCATGAGTATCCACTAATTTAAGATTAGCAAATAGATTAAAAATATTATTCAGATCAAATTCAAACTGTGCCAACTCTTCTTGAGTAGCACTGAGTTTTGAAAGCATGAGGATGTGCTTTAATTCCTGCTGCGAGATTGCCATTTACTGGTTTCCAAAGCTGCTTTTATATAGGCAATTATCATATACCCATCACAAAGCATTTTACAGAGTTTTTTCCTTTGCATTTTCTGTGCTTTTGCCAAGTTGAATTTTGGCAATAGTCTCAGCTATTCCCTACAATTCAACTTGACAAAATCTTCACAAACTGCTTTGCAACTAAACACCGCAAAATGTTTTGCGATGGGTATAGCACTGCTAAGTGAGAATTAAAACAATTGATGATGCGGTTTATGCTCGATAAAGTGGGTTGCATCATAGGCTGACAATGGCACGCTGAAATAGTAGCCTTGAATATAGTCACAATGCAATTTCTTTAGTAATTGATATTGCTCAATGGTTTCAACCCCTTCAGCAACCACAGTACTCCCTAAACGTTGACTCAAATCGATAATGCTTTCGACAATAAGCTTGCTATTGATATTGGTTAACATGTCATCAATAAAGATTTTATCAATTTTAATGTTATCAATCTGTGCATGAATCAAATAACTTAGCGAACAAAAACCCGTACCAAAATCATCGATGGATATTTTAAATCCCATATTTTTAAGGGTATTTAGCACTTTCGATGTATTATCTAAATTTTCCATAATCACCGTTTCGGTGACTTCAAATGTAACATATTCACTGGGGATAGGCATTTGCGCCATCAAGTGCTCTAAGAATGCCAATAAAACGGAAGGGTTATTGATTTGTACGGCTGAGAGATTGATTGAAATGCTTGGTTTGTGAGTGATTGTTTCATCTTCATGCCACTGATAAAGTTGGTAAAATGCTTGGCGAATCACCCATGCACCTAGCTCAACAATAAGCTTAAGCTCTTCAGCAACAGGGATGAATTCACCTGGTGACACCTCACCCAAATAACGATTATGCCAACGAAGCAATACTTCAAAATGCATTTGTTGTTTATCATTTAAATGAATGATGGGTTGAAACATAAGGTAAAATTCATTGTTTTTTATCGCATTAGCTAAGTGCTTACCCAATTCAAGTTGACGGAAATAACGTGCACCCATACTTTCATTAAAGATACAATAACTGTTGCCACCGGCTTTTTTACAGTCTCTGATTGCCATATCAGTATATTGCATCAATGTCTCACGATCACTCGCATGCTCTGGCGATATTGCTGCACCTATACTTGCCTTAAGACTGATGGGGTAATCATTGACTAAAATTGACTGGTGAACAACTGAAAACAAGTGATTGATTACCAATTTGACGTCATCGAGTGTGCGAATATCTTTAAGCACAACAACAAACTCATCACCGCCAATGCGCGCAACAAAGTCACTTTTGCGCACACTGGACTTTAAACGTGTGGCAATCTCACGCAATACAATATTCCCGAAATAGTAGCCAAAGCTATCATTGATGTTTTTAAAATGATCGATATCAATATGCAATAGGGCAACCTTCTTATTGCTAGTTGTTTCGTCTATAAGAATTTTCTCAAACTCGGTCTCAAAGTATCTGCGACTTGGCAATGCAGTATGCTCATCCTCGTTCAATAACTGATAAAATCTGCTGTTCTCAACGATGACTTTATTGAGCATCGGGCGTAACAAAAGGTATAGCAATAAGATAAAAATGATAACAAACCCAAGAATTGTTAGTGGAATATGTGACAAATTTCGCCAGACATTTGAGGCAACTGTTTTTTTGTTGACACCCAACGCTAGTACTTGTTGTCCATTAATGCGTTCAAAATAGTATTTTTTATCTTGAATCAAGAGATTGGAATGTTCTTGTGTTTTTAATTGTGTTAATACTTCGCTTGGCAATGTTGTGAGGTTGTTGGCAAAGCCTGAGCTTACTGCCTGCCATGAGCCACCAATCTTGATAAACCAGTAAAAATCACGCTTCTGTGTCAGATTTTCAGACTCAAACTTATTCAGTAGCTTACTTAAGTCAAAATAGAGTCGATCATAACCTATAATCTTTCTATCTTGTCCAATCTGTGTGTAGATTGGACTGGTCAAAATTGCAGTAAGCCCGCCATTTTCAATGACAAACGTAAGCGCTTTTTTATCAAATCGTTGATGTTGTTTGGTACCCACTTCAACCAATAAATGTCCATTACTTTCAAAACGCTGTATAGATTGTAAAGCAGCACTTGAGACAAGGGCGGATGCCAAAATTTGTCTTAAGGCATTCACCTCATCGATAATGGCATCACCATATTGGTATTTACGCTCGATTTCCTCGGTAAGCCATGCCGCTTGTGTTCGACTACTTACTTGTAATGCAACGCTTCGTGCCTCTGATAAAGACAGTTGAATTTCAGTTTTATATCCATCCAATACTTCTTCATAATAGTGATTAATGGTGCGCTGTGTTTGTTGATAAAAAGGATAAAATGACAAAACAAAAACGGTTAAAGATGCGAGGGTAAGCAAAATAATAGTACTGATCAACACACGCCAAAATATTCTTTTGCCAATGAGTTTAGTGACTTTGCTAGCCTCTTTGTTTTTTTTGGCTTTTTTTGATTTTTTGAGTTTTTCAAATGTTTTCAAAATCCGTCATCCTTGCCGCTGCCAGTTACCGTTACTTGTGTCGTTTTCCCAGTATAGCGCTAATAATTTATTTTTCGAGCGATCAGCTGAACATTTCATATATACTAATAATCGAAAAATTAAGTTGCAGAAACGATTACCTCTCCCCCATGCGGGAGAGGTCGTGCAGCGTGAGCTGCGCGGGTGAGGGGCAATTGAAGCCCACTTTATGTTTTATCATCTACATAGCTAATTTCCTCGCTGTAAGCTATTTGGTGATTTGGTAATTTTTTATATCGCAACAATAGCGCGGTTTGTTATGATGACGTAAGTTCTAACACAGCAACCTAGAAGCAATAAATTATCATGAATGTTGATCAAGCTGAAATTAATAAATTTAGTGCATTAGCGCACCAATGGTGGTGTGAGGATGGTGAGTTTCGCACATTACATCAAGTCAATCCCTTGCGTGTGCAGTTTATTGAAGAATGTGCAGGCGACTTGGCGCAATTAAATATTGCTGATATTGGTTGTGGCGGTGGCATTTTGACAGAAGCAATGGCTCAGAAAAATGCAAACGTTACGGGTTTGGATCTTGCTGAAGCCTCTTTGAGTGTTGCTAAGCTTCATCTGTTAGAGTCAAAGCTTACCATTCGCTATTTAAAAGACTCAGTTGAAAATCTAGCACAAGAGGAGCCGCAAAGCTTTGATATTGTCACCTGCATGGAAATGCTTGAACATGTGCCTGACCCTGAGAGTGTGATTCGCTCATGTGCAGAGCTCTGTAAAACGGGTGGTTGGGTGTTTTTCTCGACGTTAAATCGCAATCTAAAATCTTTTGCGTTATCCATTGTCATGGCGGAATATGTCATGGGGCTTATCCCTAAAGGCACGCATGAATATAGCAAGTATATTAAACCACTGGAGCTGATTAATACTGCCAGGAAATATGGACTTCGAGCCACTAAAATCAAAGGTGTACATTATAACCCATTAACTAAAAACCTATCTTTAGGAGGTAATGCTGATGTTAACTACATCGCCGCATTTACCAAAGAGTCCTAAATACCCACTTGATTTGTTGTTATTTGATCTTGATGGCACCTTACTCGACTCATCAGATGGCATTTTTGATGCGATTAAGCATGCCTTTATCTATCGTAATCTAGAGATTGACTTTAATGCTGACATGCTAAGGCAGCACGCCGGTCGCGGTGTTGAGTTTCTATTAAAAAAAATTAATAACCAGCTTACTCGTGAGCAATTGAATACCTTAAAGCATAATGCGTTTATGCATTATCAACAGCATGCAGCAGATATGACGCACCCCTTTATTGGTGCGCATGAATTAATGAATACTTTACATGAGCAACGGATTAACTGGGGAATTGTTACCAGTAAGACGCGTAAACTAACTGAAGCTGTAATTGCTAAAGTACCACAATATCAGAATGCTAAGATCGTGATTTGCGCGGATGATTTATCTTATAAAAAGCCGCATCCTATGCCAATCATACATGCACTTAAAACGCTTGATAAAATGCCACAGTATTCAGCTTATATCGGCGATACCAAACCAGATATGTTAGCTGCCAAACACGCACATTGTTATCGCATTTTTGCTGATTATGGTTATGAAGCAAATGCGATGAATGACAATGACTATGATTTAAAAATTTCAAACTTGGAGCAATTACGCCAGTGGATTATCTCTACGCTTGTCTAAGCGAAAACACCCCAGAAGCAGGGTCTATTTATTATTATGCTTATCGCCATTGCTCGGAAGATAAGACAAAAGTTCTTTATGCCTTGGATCAGTTAAAATATCAATGGCTTAAGGCATCAGAGCTATACTCAGAACCCTATCCTAGTCTGCAAAAACTGCAATGGTGGCAACAGGCTTTAACCGATTTAAAGGATCGTCGTGACCATCCATTGCTAACTGTTTTGTATCAGAGTTTTGAGTTTGATGCGTTGCAAGAATGTTTATCAAGTGACTTGGATTATGCCTTACAAACGATTGCTGAAGGTCGTAATTATCAAGACTCCCTTGATCTAAGTGAAAGCTTTCTTGGTATTGCTAAACTTAAAGCACATGCACTTCAATTTAATGAACTAGAGCAAATCAAAACATTAAATCACATCGATGAGTTATTGCGCCACATATTGATGATAGGCAAACATTTTTCACGCAATATTATCTTGAACGATACGCTCACACCTCAAATTACGACAGAAAACTTTCAGCAAGTAATGGATAAATTAATGCAATATATTCATACGTTGAAACAAAATTTAAATCTTACCGCGGCGCAAATAAAGCAACTTAAACCTTTGATTGCATTGCATAAGCAGCAAATGCTATGCGTTAAAAAGTTTATCAAAAAAGTGGACAACCCTTTTACCGAGAGTATTTATGTTTCGTCGTTTGCATTATTATTTACAAGTGTATCTGCATCAAAACTTTAACCTGTGGTGTTTTTCTTATACAATCATATGTAATTTAAATCTGCTGCATTGCTGCTATGAATAGAAAACATTTAATCTTATTGCTGAGCTTAGTGGCTAGCCATGGTGTATTTGCTAACGCTAATCCATCCAAGTCGTTAGATAAGAATGATCCCTTGTCGGTTAAACCTTTGCTTAAAGATTTACTTATGCAAAACCAACAAACGCTTAACCACCTGATGAGTGAGGTGCAAGCATTGCAAAAGACAAGGCAAAAAGATGTGCCAAACACCCCCAAAAAAGTGGAGAAAACTGATTCACCAATGGATCGTGAAGCGATGAATAGTCCAATCTTCTTACCTGGCGGCGCACCAATGCCGGAAGGGTATAAAAATCGATATAAAGATCAACAAAAGCAACAACAACCAAGCACACAAGACAATAAAGATAAATCTGCAGATGATGCTGCGCAAACAAAAAATCAAAATAATGACAGTACGAGTAGTAGCTCATCCAATTATAACAACCCTTATAACAATTACTCTGGTGGTTATTACCCATCTACTTCAACAAGCAACCCACTATTACAATTTAGCCCACAACAGGAAAGCTATACTTATACCATTGCTAACATCAATAATAATGCCGATGGAATTTCCCCATTTAATGAAGCATCAAGCAGCAATAGCATTAAGATTAGTTATAATTTATCAACCTATAACCGCATTTCATTTTGCACTTCAAGCAGCTTTAGTGATTGTAGCCAAACATTTAGTCTGCCTGTAACAATTACTGATAAGTCAACGATTACTAATATCAGCTACACACCCCAAACAATCTCCGGTCAGCCAAGTGGTAGTAAATATTACATTGCCAATTTATATGTTCAGTTGACTAACACTAATAATGCTAATAGCAAAAGAACCTCTACAATATCCTTTCCGATTAATTGCACTGCACAAAGTGATGCAAACGCTAATTTAAGCTGTTCAATTACTAGTACAGTGAGTGTAGGCGTGTAATTGTAAGCAATATGGTTACCCTTAAACAACGAAACCATTAATCAATGACTAACAACATTGCTGAAGCTTTGATTCATCGTTACAATGCCTGAACCTTAGATTATCCATTAGAAATAATTATGTCGTTATCTTCACGCGGATTTGGCTCTGCTATGATCATCACTGGCACAAGTGTTGGTGCGGGGATGCTTGCCATTCCTGCTACAGTTGCTGCTTGTGGCTTTTGGTTAGCAAGTTTGCTCTTGATCGTTGTTTGGTTTGTTATGATGCTCACCGCTTTGCTGTTAGCTGAAGTTAATCTTGCCATGCCAAATGGCACGAACTTTAGCCGTATGGCACATGCAACTTTAGGCAAAACAGGACAACTTATTACATGGGTTTCATACCTATTATTACTTTATTCATTAACAGCAGCTTATAGTGCAGGTGGAGGCAATCTCGTTGCCAGTGGTTTAAATAGAGTAGGACTATATTTACCTAATGCAGTAAATAGTGCGCTTTTTATTTTGATTCTTGGTTTTTTTGTCTACATTGGCACACGCGCCGTTGATCATGCCAATAAGGCATTAATGCTTATTAAATTTCTGGCATTCTTTGCCTTTGTTGTTGCGATCGTGCCAAGCATTCAGCAGACTTTGCTTGAGGTTGAAACACGTTCATTTAATTTTATCTGGATTACATTCCCGATTTTAATCACCTCCTTTGGTTTTCATCATATCATTCCAACACTGCGCAGTTATGTTAATTCTGATCGCGCAACTTTACGTAAAGCCATTATTTTTGGCAGTTTTATTCCCTTAGTCATTTATCTTATATGGGTATTATGCACACTTGGATCGATTCCTATCTATGGTGCTGAAAGCTTCCAAAGCATCATTCAAAGTGGCAATACCTCGGCAGGTATTGTTGGCAGCTACCACAGTACACATATAGGTAGCTTTGCCTATCTATTTGAATCAGTTGCAATAACCACCTCCTTTTTGGGTGTCACTTTGGGACTGTTTGATTTTAACCGTGATACATATCGGTTACAACGACCAACACATATCAATAAAATAGCTGTTTTCGTGATTACGTTCTTGCCTCCATTTTTATTTGCTGTTTTTTATCCTCAGGGTTTCATTATTGCACTAGGCTACGCCAGCATTTTTGTTGCTATTTTGTTAATTGGATTGCCTGCCGCAATGACCTGGATTATTCGTGCGCGTCAAAATAAAAACCACCTCCTAAGTAAAACTTATCTTGGGATTATTTTACTAATCGCTGGCGCGATGATCCTGCTTGAAATATTAACGTTATTTAATGTATTACCAACGCTCTAATGCAGCGTTCTGTTCTCACTACTTAATACCATATCGTAACTATAGCTATTGGTTTTTCCAAGCTCTTCATCAATGAAATCTTGCCAGTTAAGCAAATCATCGATTTCGCCTTGAACCGCAATAAACTGTTGATATTCGTCAAGGTAGTAATCAAGCGCTTCATCAAGATCCGTTTGATGATCTTTAGCATACATGTATAACTGATATACTAACTCCATTTTTTTGTAGAATTCATCAAGTGTCAATGCGGTAAACACTTGACGTTGTTGGCCTTGATAAAAGACATTCACCGCATAAAGGACAACTTTTTTCTTGTCATCAATGCAGCATTGCGCTTGTACGTTATAGCCGAAATAAGACAAAGCTAATTCAAAATACTGGCAGCAACTGTCGAAATGAATGCGTTGTTGCTTGGTAAACAATTGATCGATTGACGTAGTCATAGCGCATCCTCCTATTGTTGGTTAGCCGCATGGCCCTGCGCCGCCTGTTAGCCCTATGCTTCCAGCGCAGCTAACACCTTACCTATCCTTAGTATAGCAGCATATCAAAATACGCAACCTCCTTTTTTATCTTTTTTGCTTTTTTACAAAAAAATATCTTAATGCGTGCTTAACTACTGCTTTATTGTTGCTTGATTGAGTTATATACTAACCCCATAGCTTTAAGGACAGCAGGGATATGATGACAAAGATTGCAATCGCTCAAATTAATGCATGTATGGCAGTTGGCGTTAACTTGCTTTGCTTGAAACGGATGATTGAGCGCGCAGCTGATAGTGATGCTAAACTGATTATCTTTCCTGATCGCTGTGCACTGTTGTCAATGAACTCATCAGACTATGAAATCAATAAAGAGATTCTAGGCGAAGGACGTATTCAAGATTATTTACAGAAATTAAGTCATGATAATAATATTTGGATTATCGCTAGCGGCATCCCCATTGTATCGGAATACAGCAAAGAAAAATACTACTTAGCAAGTGTCGTTTATAATAGTTCTGGTGATTTATATGAAGTCTATTATCACTTAGCCCCCACCTTGCCTTGTGCCTTTCAATGGACGCATAGCTTACTACAAGATCAAGAGTATGGTGAAATGGTTAAAGTGATTAAAACGCCATTTGCCAATATTGGTTTAATTTCCACTTATGATTTGTTTTTACCCGAGGTCTTTCGCTATTTGAAGAAACAAGGTGCCGATATATTCGCAGTGAGCGCGGCGTTTACTCAAGATATGGGCGCACATGCTTGGATGACACTTCTTAAAGCACGTGCACTTGAAAACAGTAGTATGATTCTTGCCGCCAATCAAAGTGGCATTCATGAGGATGCAGATTTGCTTTTTCATGGCAATAGTATGGTTATTGATCACAATGGACAACTTGCACAGCGCATCGAAATGGGAGAGCAATTACTCTATGCCGAGATTGATACAAAATATTTTAAAAATATTTGTTTTGATCAAAATCCATTCCAGTTACAATACCGCAGATAAAATTAAGCTCAAGGTATTTATATGCAAGTAACCATGCCAAAAATTGGCTTTGTCAGCTTAGGCTGCCCTAAAAATTTAGTAGATTCTGAACGTATTATTACAAAATTAAAAACTGACGGTTATGAGATTGCTGCTGATTATAGCCATGCCGATTTAGTCGTTGTAAATACCTGCGGTTTTCTAAACTCGGCTATTGAAGAGTCGCTTGAGGCAATAGGTGAGGCTCTTGATGAAAATGGCAAAGTCTTGGTGACTGGCTGTTTGGGCAAGAAATCAGACATGATTCGTGAGAAGTATCCCAATGTTTTGGGTATTTCAGGTCCTCAAGATTATGAGAACCTTGTCAAAGCCGTGCATGATAATCTACCGATTGAACATCATGCCTTTACTTCACTGGTCCCTGCTCAGGGCATCAAGTTGACACCAAGGCACTATGCTTATCTTAAAATCTCTGAAGGGTGTAATAATAGCTGCACTTTCTGCATTATACCCGATATTCGCGGTAAGCTAAGCTCACGAAAGCTTGATGATGTCATGCTTGAAGCAAAACGCCTTGTTAACGCAGGCGTCAAAGAGCTTTTGGTCATCTCACAAGATACTAGTGCTTATGGTGTTGATATCAAATATGCCGAAGCCAAGTGGAATGATGAGACGTACCAAAGTCGTTTTATTGATTTAGCGCGCGCCTTATCAACCTTAGGTGTTTGGATTCGCATGCATTATGTCTATCCTTATCCACATGTTGATAAAGTGATTTCGCTAATGGCTGAAGGTAAAATCGCACCCTATTTGGATATTCCTTTTCAACATGCCTCACCACGCATTTTAAAACTGATGAAGCGTCCTGCAAATGCGACAAACACGCTTGAGGCAATTAAACGTTGGCGTGCAATTTGTCCTGAGCTTACCATTCGCAGTACATTTATCGTCGGCTTTCCAGGAGAAACCGAAGAAGATTTTATGACGCTATTAGACTTCTTAGAAGAAGCTGAGCTTGATCGCGTGGGTTGCTTTACCTACTCTGAGGTTGAAGGTGCTAAAGCTAATGATTTACCTGATTTAGTTCCAGAAGAGGTTAAACAACAGCGCCTTGAACGCTTTATGACAGTGCAATCAAAAATCAGTGCTAAACGGTTGCAACGTCATGTTGGAACTATTCAGAAAGTCATTATCGATGAGATTCGTCATGATGAGAATATTGCATTAGCACGCACACAATACGATGCACCAGAAGTTGATGGTGTTGTCATTATTGAAGATATTAATGATCACAAAGGTATTGCCAAAGGTTTGTTCGTAAACGTTGAGATTTTTGCTGCTAATGAGCATGATCTGTTTGCAAGATTGAAGGCGGATTCGTAATAAACTTCTATAACTAAAGCAATGAAGCACTGTTTTTTATATATCAATTAAATTAAAATCGCAAACAGGTTAGTTTTCAAAACAAAAGCCTATTTGTTTTTATTAATAAACGCCACAAGGAGATATTATGCGCTTTTTAAACACATTACTGATGCTACTGACGATTATCGGCGGCTTTAACTGGTTTACTTCATCAGTTTTTAACTTCAATATTATTACTAGCATTTTTCATAGTTCACCAAACTGGCAAAAAATCGCTTATGTGATTATTGGTCTTGCGTCACTGTACTGCTTAAGCCTATTAAAACAAATTTATAAAACCAAATAATCCAGAAATTCTGCATAATCCGTTTGAGCTCATTATCTATTGTGTCTATACTCTAGAAAATCATGCGATATGGAAGCTATCTTATTATGTGGAAAAAAAGCATTGTTACTTCACTATTGGTGACTTCGTGCTTGGGCGCGGCGTTGGCGGATGATGTCTCTCTGCCTTCGACAAACTTTAATTTTGATGTCAAAACGGTCTCCTCAGATTCGACCTATAAACCGATGTTGGGCTTTGTCGATCAAGGTAAAACCTATATTAAATTCCCACCAACAGTGACAAACCATAATATGCCGTTGATTCTGGTTGATCAGCTAGGTGATGGTGATGCACCGATTATTTCATGGGATCAAGGCTATGTTGTCATTAACCAGCCATCAACGCATGTAAAGATCTATAATCCGCGCACAAAGAAGCTTATTTATGATTTAACTTTCCCTGATCAGTTTAACTATAGCAAAGTACCACCTTCACCACGAATATTGCCTTATGAGTTTGCCGGATTCTTTATGGGTGCCACAGTTGGGATGTCCAATATTGGCAGCAAAGGCAACTCAGCCTCAGGCGGATTAAAGCTTGGTTATGATTGGCATTTCACCAAAGGTTTCTTAGCTGGTTTTGAGCTTGGCTTTAACTATGATGGTAAAGTCTCAAAAGATTCAGTAGATTATAAAAGTTGGAATATAAATGCGATGCTTAGAGCTAAATATCTATTCCAATCTGGCTTTAATGTGACTGGCAAGGCAGGGGTTGCTTATGTTAAAAACAGTCAGTCAACACCGGTTGGGCAAGCGACAAACAGCATCGGCAATAGTATTGCTCCGCGTATTGGTGCTGAGGTCGGTTATCTATTTACCAATGGTATTGGTTTAAATCTGGAATATGATCACCTTTTCTCAAACTCGAAAGTACTATCCGTCAACACTTTCCAAGTCGGTATTTCTTATATTTTCTAATGCTTCAAGGGGTTAATTAACACCACTAGAAATAATGCACAAATCCAATATCAAATAGATTCATTGTCCCTCTAGTTTTTGCTGGGATGATCTTGTAACCGCTAGTGCGCCAGCAAAAACATAAGCGAAAATCTTTGTACTCATAACAACCTATCCTTGTATATCAATTTAAAGAACAGGCGTCATTGTGCATATAAAAGCTCATTAAATCAAGGGTGAATTGATCACTTGTTCTATACTGTTGATCGTTAGTATCTTTTTATCTGTTTATTGGTTCTGCTTTACTAAAATCATATCGTTGCGTTTTAAATGCATAGCAATCCAGTTTTGTCATAAACGACAGCTTTAGAGAACTCAAGCTATGACTATTCCTAAGTCATGCGTTCTTTGCTACACTCTATGTCAGTAATGGTTTTACTTAAAGACATAATGACGCATGAAAAAATTACCGATTGGCTACTCAACTCTGGCTGAAATGATTAACGGCAATACATTTTATGTTGATAAAACCAAACACATCCATGAAACAACTTCTCAGGGCAAATATTATTTTTTATCTCGCCCACGACGCTTTGGTAAGAGTTTAACTATTGACACCTTAAAGCAGCTGTTTCTTGGCAAGCATGAACTGTTTAAAGGCTTATACATTGAAGATAAATGGGATTTTAATGAAGTATTTCCCGTGATTCATTTTAGCTTTGGTGGCTCTAAGGCAATCAATAGTGAAAAAACCTTACTCGAAATTATTGACCAAACGTTACTTAACACAGCTAAGACCTATGAAGTTGAACTCCCCGATTTAGAGTATAGTGCTCAATTTGACACATTAATCAAAGCATTAAAACATAAATATAATCAACGCGTTGTATTCTTAGTTGATGAATACGATAAACCTATTCTTGATGTCATTAGCGAGTCTGATCAGGCGCTGCGCAATCGTGAAATACTCAAAGGGCTTTATAGCGTAATCAAAGACAACGACGCCTGTTTACGCTTTGTCTTCTTAACCGGGGTATCTAAATTCTCTAAAGTAAGCTTGTTTAGCGGCTTAAACAACTTGGAAGACATCTCCTTTCAAGCACAATTTGCTGATCTATGTGGCTACACCCAAGAGGAGTTAGAAAGCACCTTTGGTGACTATCTACACGATGTTGATCTTGGCAAACTCAAAGCATGGTACAACGGCTATAATTTTGCAGGTTCTGAAAAGCAAAAAGTCTACAACCCGTTTGATATCTTGCTATTTTTCAGAAATCAACAATATCAAAGTTACTGGTTTGAAACTGGCACACCCACTTTTTTAATCAAGCTCATCAGCAAACGCCGTGACATAATTCCTAAGCTTGAGAATTATGAAGCAACACCTGATGCGTTAAATAGTATTGATGTTAATAATATTCCAATTGCGGCATTAATGCTGCAAAGTGGTTATCTAACGATAAAAGAGCAATTTTATTTTGGTCAAGACCTTTGGTATCGTTTAGGCTATCCAAATTTTGAAGTGAAAACAGCCCTAAATAGACAACTGACCAAAATTGGGATTACTCAGGAAGATGCCACCGCCAATCAGCTTGCCATTAACCGTGCGCTATTGAGCGATGATTGGCAGCAATTTGCCAAAGCCATTCAAAGCTTTTATAGTAGCATTCCTTATGATTACTACACCAAAACACCATTACATCGCTATGAAGGTTATTATTGCGCGATTATCTACAGCTATTTTGCCGCCCTTGGCTATGACGTTAAACTAGGAGATCACACCTCTGAGGGTCGTATTGATATGTCGATTATTATCACGGGTAAAAAAGTCATTATTTTTGAGTTTAAGGTCAGTCAAGGTGAAGACTTAGCAGCTAAAGCTGTACAGCAGATTATCGATAAAAGCTATGCATTGAAATTTACCCATCTTGAGTTGCCAATCTATCAAGTTGGCATTTCATTTGACTCTAATTTACGGACAATCAATGGTTTTGAGGTTATTGAAAAATAATCAAAGCTTTTACATGCACAATAACCTAGCGCACAACAGCAAGCCAAGAAACGCTGTAAAATAGCTTCTTATGGGTATATACTGCCTAGCAATAATAAGCTTCGCTCATTTATCTTATGCATAAAAAACCACACGATCAAACCACACACTTTGGCTTTGAAGAAGTCAACTGGGAAGACAAACAGCAAAAGGTTGCCGATGTCTTTCATTCGGTGGCAGCAAAATATGACATTATGAATGACGTGATGTCATTCGGTGTACATCGTTTATGGAAGAAAATCGCCATTCAAAAAGCCTCAATCAAGTCAGGTCAAAAAGTTCTTGATCTAGCAGGTGGTACGGGTGATTTGGCTTACCAATTCACCCAAAAAGTTGGTGACAATGGCAAAGTAGTATTAAGTGACATCAATGCGTCAATGCTAAATGTTGGTCGTGAGAAATTAACCAATCGTGGTTGTGTTGGCAACATCGAATATGTGCAGGCCAACGCTGAATGTTTACCCTTTGCCGATAATACCTTTGATTGCATCACGATTTCATTTGGTCTTAGAAATGTCACCGATAAAGATGCGGCATTAGCTTCAATGCAGCGTGTATTAAAACCAGGTGGCCGTTTATTGGTACTTGAGTTTTCAAAGCCGATCCTGCCATTATTAAGCGAGATTTATGATCAATACTCTTTTAAAATTCTACCATTTATGGGACAGCTTATTGCCCAAGATGCCGATAGTTATCGCTATCTTGCGGAATCTATTCGCAAGCACCCAGATCAAGACACACTAAAAGAGATGATGCTAAATGCGGGCTTTGATAAGGTGGATTATCAGAATATGACCGGTGGCGTTGTCGCACTACATATGGGTATTAAATACTAAGGTGATCAAATGAATGAACAAATGATCATTAAATCAATTAACCTCATACTCGATAAAGTACTTAGCTTAGATCCACAGAAAACCTATTTGCTCGAAAAGCTGAACAACCAGCCTTTTTATATTGCTATTAATGATCTTAACCTATGTTTTTGTTTTGAGCCCAGTGAAGATAAGCTGATATTTGAATTAGCTGAAAGTACGCATTCAGCCAATCTACTGACAGCAACCTCAGGAACTTTAATCGCAATGGCATTAAGTCAACATCCACAAAGCTATATTCAACAAGGTGAGGTTAAATTTATTGGTGATATGCATGTGCTTGAGTATTATCGCGACTTCTTCAAAGCGATTCGCCCTGATCTGATCTTCACGCTAACTGCAGGTCAAACGACTTCACTAAATTCTTTTTTAGCCAAACCGCTTGATGTCATTAAAGCATGGTTGATGGCAAGTAAAGAGAGCCTGCCGCATGAGTTCAGAGAATACATTCAATATGAAAAAGAGCTTTTCCCATGCAAAGAAGAAGTCGAGGATTTCTTCAGTGACATTCAGCTGTTAAAACAGGATCTAGAGCGCATCACGACCAAAATAACTCGCCACATTAATACCAACGGTGATCAGCATGACTAAACTTAAAAAATGGCTACGCCTGATCTATATTGGTTACGTGCTAAATAAATATAACGTCACCACGATGATGGCTGATTTACCCTTATTGCGCACACTTAAAATCACGCTTATCTTTAATCCTTATTACTGGTTTGCACGCAATAAGCTTGATCGCGGTACTCGCCTGCGTTTAGCACTGGAGACATTGGGACCTATCTTTATTAAGTTTGGGCAAGCATTGTCAACACGTCGCGATTTATTACCACATGACCTTGCGAACGAACTTGCGAAACTACAAGACAAAGTACCTCCTTTTTCGGGCGAATATGCACGTAACGTGATTGAAAAGGCATTACAACAACCGATTAGTGACGCCTTTACACAATTTGACATTAACCCTTTAGCATCGGCATCGATTGCTCAGGTGCATAGTGCCATGCTCGCCAATGGTCAAGAAGTTGTGGTCAAAGTTTTACGCCCAAATATCGAAAAAGTATTAGTGCAGGATACAGAGCTACTAAAGACCCTTGCACATATGCTTGAGCATTATGTACCAGCAACTCGACGCTTGCGTCCCGTTGAAGTCGTGGCTGAGATTAGTCGTAACCTTCTTGATGAGCTTGATTTGCAGCGCGAGGCTGCCAATGCCTCACAGCTGAAACGCAACTTCAAAGGCAGTCATATCCATTACGTGCCTGAAGTGTATTGGCAATATTGCCGAAGCAACCTATTAACCATTGAGAAAATAAAGGGCATTCCTGTCTCTGATATTGACACATTAAAGTCACTTAACACCGATCTTAAACTCTTAGCTGAGCGTGGCGTTGAAATCTTCTATACACAAGTTTTCCGTGATTGTTTTTTCCATGCCGACATGCATCCTGGCAACATCTTTATTGATGCAACCACTCCGCAAGATCCTAAATATATATCTATTGATTTTGGCATTGTTGGCACGCTTACTCGTGAAGATCAGCATTATCTTGCTGGCAATTTTCTAGCTTTTTTTAATCGTGATTATAAAAAGGTAGCTGAGCTTCATATCGAATCTGGTTGGGTTCCGCATGATACCCGTGTTGATGAGTTAGAATCAGCCATTCGCACCGTCTGCGAGCCTATTTTTGAAAAGCCATTAGCTGATATCTCATTCGGTTATACCTTAATGCGTCTATTTCAAGTGGCAAGACGCTTTAATATGTCCGTACAACCACAGTTAGTACTATTACAAAAGACTTTATTAAACATAGAAGGCTTGGGACGAGATCTCTACCCTGAACTTAACCTATGGGCGACTGCTAAGCCATTTCTAGAGAAGTGGATGAAAACGCGTGTCGGCTGGCAAGGTTTTGTCAAACGTTCAATGGCAAGCATTCCTGATTTGAGTGAACGCTTGCCAGATGTGCCTGAGCTATTATTTGACTTATTAAATGCCCAAGTCAATCAGGCAAAGCGTGATAGCTTAGCACCACCAGATCAAAGCAAACAGGTCAAACACTCTAAACGCCATGGTGTTATGATTGGCTTTGGTATCTCACTCACCACACTTGGTATTATCTCTGGGTTTCAGGGTGAGCTATTAAACACATTGCACCAATTTATTGACAAACATTATGCTGTGATTGGTGGAATTGGTGTGGCACTATTGCTATACACTTTTTTCTCAAAACAAAAGGACTAGATCAATGAGTGATTGTATTTTTTGCAAAATTATTAATGGTGAAATCAAATCCAATAAAGTCTATGAGGATGCTGATATTTTGGCGTTTCATGATGCTTTCCCTGTAGCCGAAGCGCATGTGCTTGTTGTCCCTAAAAAGCACATCGATAGCTTAAATCATCTTGAAGATGGGGATATTCCTCTTGTTGGTAAAATTAACCTAGCGATCCCTAAGATTGCACAAACACTAGGGCTTAAAGCTGGTTTTAAAACTTTGGTGAATACCGGTAAAGCAGGCGGGCAAACTGTCTATCATCTGCATTATCATATATTAGGTGGGCGCTTTACCAAAAAGGATGCGCTACTGCACACTTAATTTTCTTTGGTAAACTCAGTCGTTGTAGTGATTTGTGCCAAACGCGATAAGGCGCTTAAACTTGCCTCATGAGACTCTTTAGTTGCAGCATTACATGCATCACTGATAATAACAACTTGATAATCACGATCATGCAACTCGCGAGCTGTCGCTTCAACCACATAAGTCGTTGATACGCCACAGATAATAACGCGTTCAATTTTATTGGCTCTTAGTACAGGTTCCAAATTCGTGCCATATAATGCACTCACGCGATGCTTAGTAACAATGACATCTTGAGGCTCGACATCCATTTTTTCGTGAAATTCCGTTCCCCATGTCCCGAGTTTCAATACGCCATATTCTGGCGCCTTACCAAACATCGGCGAATGCTTGGGACATTCTGGGTAATTTGCTTCAAAACCTACTTTAACATGCGCAATTAGCACGTTATGCTTTCGCGCCCAAGCAATCACCTCATTCGCCTTTTCCATTGTTTTATCTTCAATAATACGTGCCGCATTATGTGCACCAAAAGCACCTTTTGGATCGACGATTTCATTAATAAAGTCCGCAACTAAGACCAATGTATTCTGCATAATAAACTCCTTAAGTTTTATGATATTTCATTTAGGTTTAGTGAGTAATAGCGCATATTTAGCTTTCTCAAAATATTAATCTAACAACGAATGACAAATGAATAATGGCTTTGACTTTGCTCAGCCAACGTTCGTACTAATAAGCTCACGTGTTTATAACAACACAACTCAACGCCACTTAGTCTAATTCAAAATAATACTAAACTGCTAATGATAAAAACTAAATAGCTTTATAGAAACTTTAAAGATTACAGCCATCCAAGGCACAAAATTCCTTATATCAAGAATATACCCATCGTAAATGCTTGCAGTGTTTGGTTGCAAAGAAGTTTGTGATAGGTATATACGATTACACCGCTAAATATTTATTAACCAAACCGACAAAGTTCGCTGGATCTTCAAGCTGAGCACCTTCAACCAACAAGGCTTGTTGGTATAAAAGATCTGTCCAATCAGCAAATTGCGCATCGTCTTGCTCTTGTTGCAAATGCTTCACTAATTTATGATCAGCATTGATCTCAAGAATTGGCTTACCACCCATGCCAGGCATCATCATTTGTCCTGCATCTGCCATCATTTTTTGCAAATGCATGCTCATGCCATAATCATTAACAACAATACAGCTTGGTGAATTGGTCAAACGCTTAGAAAGACGTACATCTTCGACTTTATCTTGAAGCACTTCTTTCATTTGCTTAATAATGCTTTCAAACTCTTTTTGCGTTTCTTCTTGCTGCTTTTTATCTTCTTCAGAATCCAAATCACCAAGATCTAGATCACCTTTAGCAACAGATTTCAAAGTCTTCCCATCAAACTCAGATAAGTGTGATGTCATCCACTCATCAACGCGATCGCTTAACAGCAATACTTCAATGCCTTTCTTACGGAATACTTCCAGCTGCGGGTTATTCTTCGCTGCATTAAAGCTCTCAGCAGTCACATAGTAGATAAACTTCTGATCTTCCTTCATGCGTGACACGTAATCAGCTAATGACACGTCCTGCTCGGCAGTATCTTTGTGCGTTGAGGCAAAGCGCAATAACTTAGCGATCTTATCTTTGTTTTCATGATCTTCAGCAGGTGCTTCTTTTAATACTTGCCCAAATGCCTTCCAGAATTTTTCATACTGCTCTTTATCATCTTTAGCCATTTTATCAAGCATGTCTAAGACTTTTTTAGCCGCTGCTTTTTTGATCTTATCAATTACTTTGTTATGCTGCAAAATCTCACGTGAAATATTCAATGGCAAATCATTTGAATCAATAACACCTTTAACAAAACGTAAGTATGATGGCAATAAGTGCTCATTTTCCATGATAAATACACGTTGTACGTAAAGCTGTAAACCAGATTTACGCTCGCGATCCCATAGATCAAATGGTGCGCGCTCTGGTAGATACAGGAGACTTGTATATTCGAGATTACCTTCAACCTTATTGTGCGACCAAGTCAATGGATCGGTAAAATCATGTGAAATATGCTTATAAAACTCTTTGTACTCTTCATCGGTAATTTCAGATTTAGAACGTGTCCACAAGGCTTTTGCCTTATTGATTGTTTCCCATTCTTTGGTTTCTTTTTCTTTACCTTCTTCATCATGCTCAGTTTTTAGCATTTGAATAGGTAATGAGATATGATCTGAGTATTTCTTAACAATTTGGCGCAATTTAAAGTCATCAAGCAAATCATGCTCCTCATCTTTAAGATGCAGCACAATCTCAGTACCACGCGCCTCTTTAGTAATATCTTCAACGCTAAATGAACCGTCGGCCTTAGACTCCCAACGCACACCTTCTGAAGCTTCTACGCCAGCTTTACGTGTGTTTACTGTGACTTTATCAGCAACGATATAGGCAGAATAAAAGCCAACACCAAACTGACCAATCAATTGCGAATCTTTACTTTGATCACCACTTAATGCTTCTAAGAATTTCTTAGTGCCTGATTTTGCAATTGTGCCCAAATGCTCAATCACCTCATCACGCGTCATGCCGATACCATTATCTGAGATTGTAATCGTTTTAGCATCTTTATCAAAAGAAACACGCACCTTTAAATCAGCATCATTTTCAAAAATATCCGCATTGCTTAATGCTTCAAAGCGTAGCTTCTCTGCCGCATCTGATGCATTAGAAATAAGCTCTCTTAAGAAAATTTCACGGTTTGAATACAGTGAATGAATCACCAAATGTAATAATTGTTTTACTTCCGTTTGAAAGTCAAAAACTTGCTTTTCAGACATGCTTACTCCTATTTTGATTTGCTTTATTTAAAACTTGACCGCAAACAAATGGGCGTTAAAAAAGATATTTCAAGGCGAAATTTATAAAATGTTATCATTGACAGAAATAACTCTATTAAACCTCATTCGCTCCCTAAGCATAGTCGAAGGGTACGAGTGACAATGGCTTCGACTGACGCTCAGCCAACGTTGATAAACGTGTGATGAGTCAAATTATATTTGCAATAATATCCACGCGTTTAAGCGCTTATTTTTCAGATTGGTCATCCGCTTGTTGCGGTTTAGTTGCTTCAGACGGTGTCGAAGTTAGTGCTTCTTTGGCTACTTGTGGAGCCAATTTTTCTTTCTCATCTTTCGGGATATAGCTATCACCCCAATCACCTGGCTCTCTAACCTCACGACGCGCCATTAAATCATCGACCTGCATTGAGTCAATGGTTTCATACTTCATCAATGCATCCGCCATGGCGTGCAATATATCGGTATTTTCCTTAAGAATAGTTTCCGCTCTTGAGTAGTTTTCATCGATCAAGCGACGAACTTCACCATCGATATCAAGCGCTGTTTTATCTGAGAAGTGTTTTGGATTTTTGCCCATGCTTTGCCCTAAAAACGGCTGTTGATCATCTTCATCAAATAAAATCGGTCCCATCTTGTCGGACAAGCCCCATTTGGTCACCATGCTGCGAGCGATATTGGTTGCTACTTGAATATCATTGGAAGCACCCGTAGTTACCTTGTCATAACCAAAAATGAGCTCTTCAGCAATACGCCCACCAAAAATACTTGATAAACGACTTAATAGTTGTTCACGAGATTGACTGACCTGATCACCATCTGGCAAATACATTGTCACACCTAACGCGAGCCCTCTTGGAATAATACTGACCTTATACACAGGATCGTGATCAGGCACCAAACGCCCAACAATCGCATGTCCAGCTTCATGGTAAGCTGTTAAGCGTTTCTGCTCGTCACTCATTGCCATCGAACGACGTTCAGTTCCCATAAGAATCTTATCTTTAGCTTTCTCAAACTCTTCCATGCCAACGATCTCTTTATTAACACGTGCAGCAAATAACGCTGCTTCATTCACTAAATTTGCAAGCTCAGCACCTGAGAAGCCCGGTGTACCACGCGCAATCCAATCAACGCGCACCTCATCGGCCACCGCAATCTTACGCATATGAACTTTTAGAATTTGCTCACGGCCTTTAACACTTGGCAAACCAACCGTTACTTGTCTATCAAAACGACCAGGACGCAACAATGCAGGATCCAACACATCCGGTCGGTTAGTCGCAGCAATCACGATAACACCTTCATTATCGGCAAACCCATCCATCTCAACCAACATCTGATTTAATGTCTGCTCACGCTCATCATGTCCGCCACCTAGACCAGCCCCACGATGGCGACCCACGGCATCAATCTCATCGATAAAGATAATACAAGGCGCGCGACGCTTGGCTTGTTCAAACATATCACGCACACGTGACGCACCCACACCAACAAACATTTCAACAAAATCAGAACCTGAGATTGAAAAGAAAGGTACCTTTGCTTCACCGGCAATTGCGCGTGCCAATAGAGTTTTACCCGTTCCTGGAGGCCCAACCATCAAGACACCTTTAGGGATCTTGCCGCCAATCTTCTCGTATTTGGCAGGGTTCTTTAAGAAATCAACGATTTCAGCGACTTCTTCTTTAGCTTCATCGACACCGGCGACATCTGCTAAAGTTACTTTGATCTGATCTTCACCTAAGAGCTTTGCCTTACTTTTGCCAAATGAAAAAGCACCACTCTTGCCACCTCCGGCACGCATCATTAGGAAAATAAAAAAGCCGGCAATTAATAACAGTGGCAACCAATTAAACAAAAATGCCAATAATAAACTTGGCTTTTCAGGTGCTTTCGCAGATACTTCAGCGTTTTTAGTTAGCATCTGATCAACAATACTTTGATCCAGCAGTGGTGCATAGGTAGTAAACTTCTCACCCGTATCAGTTGTCCCTGTGAAGGTTCGACCATCAACATTAATTGATTGGATGCTGCCGCTCTTTAATTGTTGCACAAAACTTGAGTACTTCATCGTTGTTGATGGATCGGTCTTCGTACTCATGTTGCTAAAAATAAACACTAAACCTACGGCAATCAAACCCCAGAATAGTGCATTTCGCAAGAACTCATTTTTCTTCATGCAAGTGTAACCCTATTGATTTTGCTTAATTATTTAACTTCCAAGCTCAAACCTAAAAGCCAATTTATTGGTTGGACATTATAGTATATCGCTGACCTTGTCGCGATGGCTTCACAACAAAATTTTGCAAACACTTAATTAAGCTCAACCTTAGCACAAAAAAATATCGCTTCACAATTGTAATTCAGCAGATATTTAGCGAATGCGCTAACTCAGCATAACGCATGCTCAGCAAGAAATTAAATATACTATTAAAATAAAATCGATAATTATTGCTTATCAAAATTACAATATAGATCCGGATTAAACTTCATAGTCTTTAGCCCATTATTAAATAAGCTAATCAGTTTGGCTGAGCCTGTTTGATCTTTTGCAGCAATTAAGTAATGCGTCTGCTGATCCGCAACAAATGCCTTAGTGAAAAGGCTTATCCCGTCTTTGATATGCGCAATATTTTCAAACGCATCGTCACCTGCGTAGACAGCAGTCACACGCTTAGCCTTCAATTGACTAAAACAATCTTGCATTGTTAATGCAGTAATACGCGTTGCTGTCTTTTGTGTAAACATGTCTGCCAACTTGCCATAAGCACCATAGCCTTGCGGCACGCAGACTTTCGCCCCTTGTAACGATTCGAAATCAACATGGCTTTGCTTATCATCAGTCAACACCCAAATGTAAGCCGATTTAGTGTAAAGCGCATCACTATAAAGGTATTTTTGTGCACGCTTCTTGGTATAGCTCCATGGAAATGACACGCTAGGTGAAGCGCCATAGGCTAAGCTTTTCATTGCTACACTCCAGGGTAGCCATTTAATCTCACCAAGATTCACGCCTTGACTTTTAAAAACTTTTGTCACAAATTCAGTCAAACAACCTTTATTGTTTTCATGCTGATTAACATATGGATAATAATAATCACCTAAGGCATAATCGATCGTATATTGAGTTTGCGCACTGGCATAACTCATGCCCATACTCAGCAAAATAGCACTAAACTTTAATCCCCTCACATCGCACTCCTCTTTCGCATTATTTATCCTTAACATCGATGCTCTTAGCATAAACGTAATTAATCCAAAATGCATTAACCATAATGTCAATCCAAGGAATATAGCATTTTTTTGCCGCATACACATATTGACTTATGCCAAATCAATTTCTACGATGTGATGCGTATTTGAACTTTTAACAGATAATCTCAATCTAAGGAGAACACATGAAAAAGATTATTGCACTAACCACTGCCATGCTACTTGCTGGCTCAATCACAGCTTATGCCGCTGATGCACAAACAACTGCAGCTGCAGTTGATGCCAAGCCTGCTGCGGCTAAAACTGACGCGGCAAAACCTGCTAAAGTTGATATGAAAGAAGTAAGCTACATCATCGGTCAAGAGATGGGTAAAGGCTTCAAATCACAAGATATCGAGCTTGATGTCAAACAATTAAATGCAGGTTTAGAAGCTGGACTTTCTGGCAAAGAATCTAAGATTTCTGAAGCTAAAAGCAAAGAAATCATGCAAGCTTTCCAAATGGAAATGATTCAAAAAGCCCAAACAAAAATGAAAGCTGAAGGTACTGCAAATCAAAAAGCAGCCGATGCATTTATGGCTGACGTTGCTAAAATGCCTAATGTTAAAAAAGCAGCTGATGGTATCTACTATCAAGTAATCACTGAAGGTAAAGGTGACGTTCCTGCTAAAACTGATACAGTAACCGTTAATTACACAGGTACAACACCTGCTGCTGATTTCAACAAAGACGCTAAAGCGGGTGCGGCACAACTAGCCAAGGGCGAGCTTCTTGGTAAAGTGTTTGATAGTTCTGAAAAAACTGGCAAACCAGCAACTTTCCCATTAAACCAAGTGATCCCTTGCTGGACTGATGCTTTAAGTCAAATCCCAGTAGGTTCAACAGTTATTCTTTACTGTGCACCTAAGCAAGCATATGGCGAGATGGCTCCACCACAAATTGGACCGAATCAAGTACTAAGCTTCAAAGTAGAATTAATCAAAGCAGAAAAAGCAGAGAAACCTGCAGCAAATGATGCTTCTGCAACTGATACTAAAGCAGATGCAACAACTGCTACTAAATAATTCACTCTAACACTAAAATCTTAAGCCCGCTATTGCGGGCTTTTTTATTTACTGGAAAACGACAAGAGGGATGATTATATGAAGGTTATTTCATTTAATGCTAACGGCATTCGCGCTGCCACACGCAAGGGCTTTTTTGACTGGTTTATGCAGCAAGATGCTGATTTTTTATGTATCCAAGAAACCAAGGCACAATTTGAGCAACTCAAAGACGATGCCATTTATTTTCCTGAGGGGTATCACTACGCCTATACTGATGCCAAGAAAAAAGGCTACAGTGGCGTTGCCATCTATGCCAAACGCAAACCTAAGCGTATCATCCACACCCTAGGCATAGACTGGGCAGATGATGAAGGTCGCTATATTCAATTTGATTATGATGATTTAAGTGTTGCCTCTATCTATATCCCCTCAGGCTCCAGTGGTGACGAACGTCAGGCATATAAAATGGATTTCTTAGATAAGTATAAAGATATACTCAAAGATCAAATTAACCATAACAAGCGCTTTATCGTCTGTGGTGATGTTAATATTGTGCACAAAGAAATCGATATTAAAAACTGGAAACAAAACCAGAAAACATCCGGCGTTTTACCTGAGGAGCGTGCCTGGCTTGATCATGTCTTTGATGATATTGGTTGGGTTGATGCCTTTCGCGTAATTAACCAAAAATCTGAACAATATACTTGGTGGTCAAATCGTGGTCAGGCGCGCGCTAAAAATGTCGGTTGGCGGATTGATTATCAGTGGATTACACCTGAACTAAAAGATAAAGTCATTGCTGATAATGTTTACACTGATTCATGGTTTTCAGATCATGCACCCCTGTCAATCACTTATAAAGCTTAAGGGTAAAACTCATCATCTAATAGCTGCGCCAACGTGTAAGGCAAGTATGCTGGAAACTCACTTTCAGCCAGTCCTGTTTCTTTTTGCGCTGCCAAAATCGCATCACCATAAACATCATCAAGCATTTCAGAAAGATCAAACAAAAAAGCCTGCGATTGCAGGCTTCAAATGGCAAAAATAGAAGGTTGAGGATTTCCTCCTATTTTTTACGGTTTTTGTTTTTAGAAATATACTGAGATATCTAAAGTATAGGCATTAGTATGCTGATTGTTGTACATATGCATATAAGCATATTCCAGACCGATCAAGACATTCTCAGTAAAGAATGGACGTTGCGCTGAAGCAACAACCATTTTATTCACGCCAGAGCCTGGGTAGATAACTTTATAGTTATTGTTTGAGGTAGCTCCCGACGTTGTCCCATAAACTTTATCCGCATTACCCGTTAAAGTAATCGGTAAATTATTAGTGTTATAAGCACCGTTATAGGCAATATTGAAGTTAGTTGAACGACCATAGATCTCAGGTGAGAAACCTGCTTGAACATACCAAGCACCAGCATAGCCACTATTAGTCATATCTGATTTATTTGTTGTTTGCGCCCAACCAGCACCAACACCATAGATATCATAATTTAAGCTTGCATCAAAGTTCACCGCACCAATACGTGTTTTTTCTGGCCCTGGTTTTGTTGCAATATTGAATGAGCTATTACCCGTGCCGTTAACATCATACACATAACCACCGTTAACGCCATATGCCCACTTGCCAGACTCGCCACCATAAAATGCTGCATAAATAAAGTTACTGGTATGATCATCTGTTTGGAAAAGTGTTACGTTACTGCTTAAACCATCTTTATAGTAAGCAAGCGAGACATTATTGACACGACTTGGTCTAAATAACATCTGCGTTAATGAGCCAGTCCACGGACCACCACCTGAGAATGAACCCAATGCCAGACGGTTTTTACCAACCGTTGCATACAGTGGGAAGTCATCTAAATTACCAAACATCACAAAAGCGTCTTGTGCATTAACTTTATAGCTATCAGATGGATCTGCTGCTAGCGTTGTTTCCGCTGTAACATAACGACCTAAGTTCGCTGCAATATACAAGTTAGCTGTAGTAATTGGCAAGCCTTTGCCTGACTGATATGTTTCTTCTGGCGTACCCTTACCATATTTGATTGGGCTACCATGCCAAACCTGTGGATCTGCCTCTAAATACCCACCGAAAACTAGCGCACGATCACTATACATATTACGCTGCTTTAATAAGCCTAGTGCAAACTGTGATGAGCTTAACATGCCCATAGGGACCACACCTTCGTGAATATCTGAGAATAAGAAATTCTGAATCTGCCCCATATTCGTTGGCACTGTCACGTGATCAAAACTATCTGAACCAGTGCCAACACTTTCAACACTACCATGTTGAGTTTGTGCAGGCGCTGATTTTGCCATTGCTTCTTGACTTGCTTGCAATGCGGCAATCTCTTTTTTCAGCTCAGCAATCTGCGCTTGTACTGTTTGATTATCTGCATTGCTATTGTTAGCATCTTGCGCATACACTGCCGTGGCAGCAGATGCGGCAAGCATCGCCAATGTGATTTTTTTTAACATTTGTCTTCCCCTTCCTGTTTTCTTTACGGGTAATTTTACCTACGAGCAAAAAATGCTCGATAACAAGATAACTGATGACAAAAAAAAAGAAAAGTACAAAAACCTGCTTTTTATGAAATTATTATAGAGTCACGCTTGATTTTTGATTACAGTGAGCGCACTAACTTTAATATTTACTCAACAACTTCTAATGCATACTAAACCTAACGATTTTAACGCTGATGTTTTAATTATTGGCGCAGGTCCCTCAGGCACTGTTGCCGCGTCAATCCTTGTACAAAAAGGCTATCAAGTCACAATTATTGAATCCTCCAAGTTCCCACGCTTTTCTATTGGCGAGAGCCTGCTGCCACAAGCAATGGAATTTCTAGCGCATGCTAATTTACTTTCCTGTATTGAAAGCACACACTTTCAATTTAAAAATGGCGCTGCATTTTCTCATCAAGAGCATTATACAGAATTTGACTTTAGTCAAAAATTTAGCGCTGGATTTGATAGTACATTTCAAGTCGAGCGTAGTGTTTTTGATAAACTGTTAGCTGATCAAGCTGTACAATTTGGTACGACAATTATCTATGAGCAGCAAGTTACTGATATTGAACTAAGTAGCAATAGTCAGATGATCAGCACAATGGATAAGAGTGGCAAAACACATCAATATAATGCACGATTTGTACTTGATGCTAGCGGCTTTGCGCGCGTGTTGCCTAATTTACTAAAACTTAATTTGCCAAGTGAATTTCCGCCACGCATGTCTGTCTTCACCCATATCAATAGCGCACTTGATCAAAGATTATTTGACCAAAATAAAATCTTGATCACTGTGCACCCAATGCACAGCAACATTTGGTTTTGGCTGATCCCCTTAAGCCCAACCAAATACTCACTTGGGGTGGTTGGTGAGCCGCATTTGCTACAACAAAGTGAAGATGAACCCGAAAAAATATTAATGCGACTTATCAATGAAACACCTAATTTATCTAATATCTTAAAAGAAGTTAGCTTTGATATGCCAGTACGAAAGATTGTTGGCTACGCCCAAGATATAAGCACACTGCATGGCGCAGGCTATGCACTTCTTGGCAATGCTGGCGAGTTTTTAGATCCCATATTCTCATCAGGGGTCACGATTGCTCTAAAATCAGCCGTCCTTGCCGCTGAAACGTTAGATAAGTCGCTAAAAGGTGAGCGCGTTAACTGGCAACAAGACTTTGCTATTCCGCTACAAAAAGGCGTTAATACTTTTAAATCCTATGTCCGCGCTTGGTACACCGGTGAATTACAACAAATTATCTTCAGTCACACTCAGCCACCTGAAATCAAAGCCAAGATCTGCTCAATTCTGGCAGGTTACGCCTGGGATGAAACCAATGATTATGCCACGGATGCTAAACGCAAACTAAGTGTGCTTGCTAAGGTGTGTAGTCACCTTTAATAAAAGGCTATCGCCGCACTGGCGATTAAATATTGCGCCAAATAATAACTGATCATCACAAGACTCGGTTCGTGCTTTAACCTGCGTTTAAACTTATCCCACGCCAATACGGAATCTGAGAACATAAAGCACAATGCACCAAGCATCATATACAGGCTTGGTAATGACTTATCGACAATATAAACATTAACAGCCACAGCCCCCATTACCACAATAATCACCATATAAACAGCAACGGCAATGCGATCTGAACCCAGTTTTGAATAAAGCAAAGAGTAAAACACTATTGCATATAGCAACATCGCAGCAATAACCCACCAATGAAATAATGTCAGCTGCAACGAGAAAGCCACAATATAAGCAATATGCGCCAACAGGAAACTAGCAAGCCCACCAGTGAAGCATTGCGCCTTTGTCGATAGCAGAAAAATATCACCTATCAATGACAGTATTAATCCCAATAAAATCAATACCACAAACAGGTTAAGCTCAGCACTAAAGCAAAATGCATACACCAAAATCAATAAGGTTGTTAATGGCTTAAAAAAATAACTTAAAACACTCATGGTGCGATATTTGTCGATAATATGTATGCTCGCACATAGAGCGATTAATAACATTAATCCAATTATTCCTAACATGGCTTATTTATCCAACATCCAACATCCAACATCCAACATCCAACATCCAACATCCAACATCCAACATCCAACAAAAACATTCTAACAAATTATTATCACAACGCATTCTTGTCATTGCTCAACTTATGTTATGATACGCAGCAATCAAATCCGGTCAACCCTATACTTATGACTGAAAAGAAAAACACGCTTGGCGTAGTAATTATCACGAAAAACGAAGAAAAGAATATCGCACGCTGCTTGGAGTCTATTAAATGGGCAGATGAGATTATTGTCGTTGACTCAGGCAGCACCGATAAGACACTTGAAATTGCTCAATCTTATGGTGCCAAGACGATTGAACGTCATTGGCCTGGGGATGGTCCACAAAAGCATTTTGGCATTTCACAATTAACCACTAACTGGGGGCTTGTATTAGATGCCGATGAAGAGGCCACAATCGAACTTGCACACTCGATTAAAGCAACTTTGAAAACCCCACAATACAGCTTTTATAAAATGCATCGTCGATCATTTTTTTTGGGCAAAATCATTCACCATGGCGACTGGGGTAAAGACTGGATTGTCCGTTTATTTGATTGCAAAAAACACCAATGGACACAAGATATAGTTCACGCCAAACTTGATGTTTCTAAAAAACAAGCAGGGATGTTAAAAGGCAAACTTATTCATCACTCTCAAGACAGTGTCACTAGCTCATTAAAGAAAATGAACGATTATAGCGATGGCACCTCCACGATTCTTTGGCAAAAAGGCAAAAAAACTTCCTTGCTAAAGGCAAGTTTTCATAAGAACTGGACTTTCTTACGTGGCTTTATTATGCGCTTAGGATTTTTAGATGGTAAACGTGGTTATTTGATTGCTAAATTGTCAGCTTATGGCTCATATTTTAAATATGTTAAATTATGGGAGAAACATCAAAATGAACAATAATACCTGTCAAGGACTGATCTCTGTTGTTATTTCCACCTATAACTGGCCTGATGCGCTTAAGCTCGTTTTAACGGCATTAAACAACCAAGCCGATCGAAATTTTGAGGTTATTATTGTTGATGATGGCTCGACTTCTGCAACCAAAGAGATGATTGAGCAATTTAAAACAATGACTCGCTTTCCTTTAAAGCATTTATGGCAAGAGGATAAAGGGTTTCGTGCTGCAAGAGCACGTAACCTTGGCATTAAAAATGCCTCTGGAGATTACATTATCTTTCTCGATGGTGACTGCGTGCCAAATATGCATTTTGTTGAAAACCACCGCAAAATAGCTGAGATAAATTATTTTGTCGTTGGTCATCGTATTATTTTATCCAAAAGCTACACACAAAAAGTTTTACAACAACAACTGCCATTATGGAAAAAAAGTGCCTTTGAGTGGATATTTAACACCTTACGCAAAAATTCAAATAAACTCTTACCAAAACTTTATGTTCCTTTTTTAAATCGTTATAAAAAGCCAAATAAATGGCAAGGCGCCAAAACTTGCAATCTCGCCTTTTGGAAAAGTGACTTGCTTGCCGTAAAAGGCTTTGACGAAAGTTTTGAAGGATGGGGGTTTGAGGACTCAGACCTAGTTATTCGCATACTTAATCATGGGAAAAAACGTAAATCTGGCAAGTTTGCCACAGAAGTCTTTCATTTGTGGCACAAAGAAGCAGATAGATCAAATGAGAGTAAAAACTTTGATTACCTACAACAACTATTGCAAACAAAGCGTATTCACCCTGCAAATTCTGAACTATAACAAGTCCTTCTGATATATCGTGTTGACAGTGTTAAATGCACTCTCAAAGCTAAACTTTTCTAACTGCTGCTGTGTTGCAGTAATAGGAGAGACTAAAGCTTCCTCTATACTTTTAGCTAGCGCCAACGGATCATTGCAAGACACTAAGTATTTAGCCATATTTTCAACTAATATTTCTTTTGGCCCCGACTTACAGTCCGTACTCACCACAGGTGTTCCACAGATCATTGCCTCAACAATCACGTTACCAAATGCTTCATAATCAGAGCACAACACAACAACTTGAGCATTTTTCATATATGGAAATGGGTTGCTCATGAAATTCATAACTTGAATTTGGCTTCGCTTATTAGAATTTTCCACCTGTTTTTCCAATGCTGAAACATTATCAGTAATAAAAATTACATTCACATGCGCTGCAATTTGTTCAAATGCTGCCAATAACAGATCCTGACGCTTACTATCTAAGCTATATCTGCCAACATGTAAAATATAGGGATTCTCATCAACCTGAAATGCCTGCGCTTTGCTACGGATCAGATCAAAGTCAAAAAAATTATATAATACATGAATCGATTTTGGTTTAACTTCAAACCTATTAAGAAGCGTCTCTTTAACACCATGAGACACACATATAATTCGTCTTTTATTAAAATGCCTAAATTCTTTTTTGCGCATTTTTTGATAGGATTTTTCACTTTCCTCCAACTTTCTATCTAGCACAAAACTTGAACAAAAATGTCGATAATAAAATGTTTTATTCTCAACAGAAGTTTTTAGCCATTGCCTTGAAGTCGTTTTATTGGAAAAAATCATTTTAAAACCATGGAGCTTATCTAGCTTGGTAATTAACCTAGACACCAAAGTTTCTTGAATGACTTTAATGCCACGAGCGTTTTTTGCTGCCTCTGCAAATAAAATAATTCGTTCATCAACATCAATATCAACCTTCTCAAAGACAATCAAATAAACTTGCAGTCCTTGCTCTAAAAAAAGTCGCGCAAGATTAAGAAGCACAACATCAGCACCGCCACGTTTTAATCCTTGAGAAATTAGTAAAACTTTGTCATTAGCCTTTAACATATTAAGATCAAATTGGACACATTAGGATAAAATTGATTCTACTTGAGTTGATGTCAAATGCTAAGGACTTTATACTAGCAAAAATCTTATTTGAGGTAGTTTAACTTAACATGCAAACCCCGTCACATCAAAACTACGACTTTCTGAATAAAGCTTATCTTTTTTTCGCCTTTGGACTAGGGCTCGTCATGACAGTCTCTACAGCACTCACCAGCATATTTGCTGTATGTTTATTGCTATTGTTTATCATCAGCGGTGACTATCGCGCTAAACTGGCGCTAATAAAGCGTTTTTATATATGGCCAGCAATTGCATTAATTCTATTGGCTTTGATTAGTTGTTTGTATTCAACGCTGCCATTTAATGAGTCCATTGGCTGGGTTGGCAAATTTTACAAACTCCTAATTATTTGGATTATCGCCTATGTCTGCTATAAAAATCCTGAGATTATTAATAAGCTCTTATTGGCATTTTTTATTGGTGTGATACTCAATGTCATTGCTATTTTCGTGAATTATTATTTCTTAAGTCCTGAAAATGCCATTGTCTTTAGTGGCGCAACCTTTCCGGCGGCACAATCACACTTTGTGACGGGCTTCATCTTTGCTATTTCTGCATTTATGCTCTTTTCAATGGCGTTAACAACCCACAGCAAAAAGCAGCGAATTCTTTTTCTGATTCTCGGCATTATCATTATTTGTGCTGAGCTTGGCTTAAACACGAGTCGCACCGGTTATTTGATCGAGTTTTCTGTATTGGCAGTTGGCTTTTTTATGAAGTTCCGCTGGAAAGGTTTAATTGCTGCCATTGTCATTGTCCCAAGTGTTTTTGCTGCATTTTATCATTTCTCGCCAAACTTCAAGATGCGTATTGATGAAGCCTACAATAGTACCATTAGCTATTATAATGGCACAAACACTGACACTTCCGCAGGTATTCGCCTAGGTTTCTATCACACTGCTTTGGGAATTTTTAAACATAAGCCACAGCGTATTTTCTATGGTTGTGGCACAGGCGCACAAACACAGTGCAGCGCACATTTTATTAATAGTGAGGTACCATCACATGACAAGAAATATTATCGTGTGATCAATAACCCACACAACCAATATGTCTACTTTGCGATGCAGTCGGGTATCTGGGCAGTTGCTGCATTCATCCTTTTATTACTTGCTTCTTTTTACTATGCAAAAGACATGCCAATGATGATGCGTAATAACACACGCATCCTTATCATTGCCTTTGCCATTGGCTGCTTGGTTAACTCGTGGATTTTAGATATTGGTCCTGGATTTATCTTCTGCTTTTTGTTACCCGTCGTGTTGGCTCAACGCCACACCGAAAAACCAGATGCACAATAAAACCAAATTCCCCAATATTTTTATCTCTAGTTATATTAAACTACTTAGCAGTATTGATTTGCCATAACAAATAATCATCGTGACAACGACACAAAAAACAGCACATTATCACTTTATCGGCATTGGCGGCATGGGTATGTCAGCGCTTGCGATATTTTGCTTACAAAAAGGCTATCGTGTATCTGGCTCTGATTTGCAATCATCAGAGCTCACATCAAAGCTCACTACAATGGGTGCGCGTATCACATTTGGGCATGATGCTAGGAATTTAACCGATGCTGATGCAGTGATTTATACCTCAGCCATGCGTGAAGATAATCCTGAATATCAAAAAGCATTAAGCCAAAACATACAAATTTATCATCGTGCGGAATTCTTAGCCTTTTTAAGTAAAGACTATACTGAGCTTATTGCCATTACTGGCACGCATGGCAAAACAACGATCACTAGTCTTTTGGCACACATCATGCGTGAAGCAGGGCTTAATCCAAGCTTTATTAATGGTGGACTTGCTAATAATTTCACACATCACGCACATGCGGGTGACTCACCTTATATGATTATTGAGGCCGATGAAAGTGATGCGTCATTTCTTAAGATACACCCTAAGCATATTATTATCAGTAACGTTGATCTTGACCACATGCAAACCTATCAACATGAGGTCAAAGCACTTATTCAAAGCTTTGCTAATTTCGCTTTAGCTGATGGTGTGCGTGGCGAGATTCTCGTTGGCAGTGATAGTGATAGCGCTTATCAGCTCATAAAAAAGATAAAAACACACAAGCCAAGTGCTCTACATTATGGCTTAAAAAGTGATATGGATATTCAAATTGAGCACTTCCAGCAAACAACACATCACGCGAAGTTTGATATTACCATCACAGATAAGAGCTATAAGGACCTTATAAGCACCTTGCCTGGTAAGCATAATGCTGAAAATGCGCTTGCCGCCATTGCACTTTGTCTTAAGTTTGGCATTGCCGAGAATATGATTAAACAGGCGCTATTAAGCTTTAAAGGTATTTATCGTCGCTTTAACCATTATCAAACCACTATTAACAATCATTCGATCGAACTCATTGATGATTATGGCCACCATCCGGTTGAGATTCAAAGCACAATGGATGCCGTTTCACAACAATTTTCGCATCAGCGCCTCATTCACATCTATCAGCCTCACCGCTATACACGGACGCGCGATTTATTTCATGAATTTATCGACTGTTTAAACAGTGCGGATATTGTGATTCTAATGCGCAGTTATGCTGCCAGTGAAGACCCAATTGAGGGCGCGCATGCCGTAGATCTATTTAACGCACTAACAAACAAACACCCGCAATGTTTTTATGTTGATAATAATAAAGAAGCCAAAACCCTTATCGATAAACTTGCCACAGCACATGATGTGGTACTTGTGCAAGGGGCAGGAGACATTGCCAATTTAGTGAGTATGTTGCGATGAAGAACCAGATTGAACGCGGAGTATTATATGTTGTCGCGACACCTATCGGCAATTTACAGGATATTACGTTGCGTGCTTTAGATGCGTTAAAACAAGCTGAAGTCATCTTTGCTGAAGATACGCGTGTCACGCGCAAATTGTTAGAGCAATATGCGATTAAACCACCGGTTATTATTTCCTGTCATGAGCATAACGAGCAGGCACGTATTAATTTATTAATCGAACATTTAAACGATCAAAAAATAGTGGCTTTAGTTAGTGATGCCGGCACGCCATTGATTAGTGACCCAGGCTTTTACTTGGTAAAAACTCTGCGTGAGAAAAACTACACTGTAGTGCCATTACCTGGCGCTAGCGCATTAATCACCGCCTTATCCGCAGCAGGCATCGCGACCGATGGTTTTCAATTTAAAGGTTTCTTACCTGCTAAGTCAGGAGCTCGCAAAAAGATTTTACAAAGTATTGAAAAATCCACTATCACAACAGCCTTTTATGAATCAACACATCGAATTATTGCCACACTTACGGATATTCAAGCTACATTACCAAGTCACACACTGGTTGTAGCTAAAGAATTGACCAAACAATTTGAACGTTTCTTTCATGGGACTGCTAATGATATTTTGTCTGATTTTGCAAAAGACTCTTCATTAACAAAGGGTGAATTTGTTATCTTAATCGAAGGGATTAAGGCAGATGAAAAAGACGATACTATTGTTGATGAACATAAACTGCTTAGGCTATTGCTTGAGGAACTGCCAATCAAAAAAGCTGTCAGCATTACAGTGGAGCTTACCCAAGGCAAAAAAAACGCCCTATATAAGCAAGCGCTTGCAATACAAGAAGATAAACAAAACAACACCAATAACACATCAGGAATATAAATTTAATGGGACGATTTAGTTTTACGATTAAAATGAGCTGGTATCAACGTAAAAAAATAAAAGCGATTGCCCAGCGCAAACATCAAGTGGAAAATGTCACACAGTTAAATCCTGAAAAGCTTAAAAAATCAGGTATTCATTATATTGCACTTGATTTTGATGGTGTACTTGCGCCTCATGGTCAACCCTTGCCGAATGAAAAAATTCTCAATTGGCTTAAGTCGCTAACGGATAAGTATAGTGAGCATAATATTTTTATTCTTTCAAATATGCCAACCGCAGAGCGCGCCCAGTATTTTGCTACACATTTCCCTAATATTCGCTTTATCGATGGTGTTGCTAAAAAGCCTTATCCCGATGGCTTATTAAAAATTCAAGAACTCGCACAATGCAAAGCGCATGAACTTGCCCTTGTTGATGATCGACTGCTTACTGGATGCCTTGCCTGCATTTTGGCTGGCAGCTTTCCAATTCTAGTTATGAGTCCCTATAGCAACTATAAAAGACGACCTTTTCAAGAAAGCTTTTTTGGCTTACTACGTTTTATTGAGAAATCAATTTTTCTTTAAATTACTATGCCACTATATAAACGTTGGCTGAGCGTTAGTCAAAGCCACATGTTATCTCTACGTCGCCCTTCTACTTCGCTCAGGGCGCGAGGTAATTGTGCGAATACTTGAACCTTAATCCATTAAATAAACGACAATACCTTCTTTGAATGCTAGAATTACTCTTGATGAATCATAAAGAGTAAAGATGATTATATGCAAAAAATACAAGATTATTCACTGTGTTTAAATCAAGCCCAGCTAAGTAGTTTTTGAGTAAATTAAACACCCTCTGAGGACTGCCAATGATGCCATCAATAATCGGTAACTCCTTCTTAATCTTATTACCTTCCTCATCAACCACATAAATAACAAATAGCTTAACCTCTCGCCACTGACAAATGGATATTGATTTTAGCCAGATGCTTTTTGACTTCATCATATGAGCTCAATGCGGCCGAAAGCATCGCAATATAGGTGCTTAAACCATTGGATACAGCATGGTGAATGCCTAGCAATTGCAAGCCTGGTTTACAGCCTGTACCTTTGCCTTT
>NZ_JBXTEF010000095.1:0-2302 GCF_057495195.1 Cysteiniphilum sp.
GCTTGGTCGAGCTTTCAGACTTTACAAGGAGAAGAATTAAATGAATAGAAAAGATCCCTATAAACCTATGTTTGCAAAGAGGGGTGGCGAGCTTGCGAGGCGGGGTGTTGAAATAGCAAAATTCTGTAACTCCAGTTATTATGGGTATATCTTTAATCCGACTGCAATATCTGGAACTTTCTAGCATAGTCATGCAGCTCATAACGATTGGCTAACTTTAATTTCTTTCTGATATTTTGTGTATAATCTTCGATAGTTCTCACCGATACATGCAACTGCTCAGCTAACTCAACGGTTTTATTAATACCAAGCGCCAACAATTTAAGTAAATTCAGTTCATTATTATTCAGTTTGTTCTTAGCATTTAACAAATCGCTCTTTTCAGATAATGACAAAGCATGATGATTTAAATTAAGTGAGTTAAGCTGATCTTTAGCAATAAAAAAAGGCGTGAAATTTTCAAGCATTGTTGATTTTAATATCGAAATCACAGGCGTGAGTTTCTGGGGGAGATTAATCAAATTAACATAAAAGTGAATCTGATCTTTCCAATCAGTATAGTAAAACACAAAGCGATGCTTGACATGTTCATCAGTTAAAACAAATGACATTGCAAAACAAGGCGGCATATCGCTATTTACGGGGTTAAGCAATGGTTTCCAAAGGTCACTTTGATCAGATAATGTGGCAATATCTGCCAATGATAATACTTTAGGTAAAAAATCAATATAGCTACTATTATGATACGGATCTTGAAATCGATATGATGTGTTTAAGTGCATTCTGTTAGCATAGCGATGATGGTATAAAGGCAGACACCATGCACCAGCATCACTCGTTAGTGAGTAGTCTACCCCTACGCACTTTAACATTTCAATGATTGGCTCAACATCACTATATAGCTGCAGTGACTCGGCTATGCGACATAAATTCATAATATAAATCCCCATATATACGGTTTGACAAAGCACCATGCATAACGATGCAAAAAATTTTATAAATGACTGCTCATTACTGAAAAGATTAGGTTGTGAAGTTTATTCAAATATATCCACCGTAAATCAACAAACTTGACTATAAGCCATAATATCGCGCCCCATGCAAATGGCAATTATATGGAGTTAACTTTTATAATAATTTTATTTACTTAAAATACTAAGATTTTGCTGCATAAATTTGATACTTGTATGATTAAGCCATTCCCCTAGAAAATAATACCTAGATAACGTTACAATATCATATACACCAAAAGTACAAAACATATCTAAAATCATATTACGTATCGTTGAGTCGGCTCTAAAAACACGTTGTGCTATATCCGTGTTCGTCATCCCAGAGCATTTTAATGACAATACATAAAAATTAAGTGCTGAGAGTTTAATCTCTTTGAAATAATTATTAATAATAATTTTTTTACCTGATATCTGGGTAGCGTGCTGCTCAAAAGGAAAATAAAAACCTCGAATGTAAACATTATTGTGGTTAATATATTTTTTTGTGGTGATAATTGGTTTGACGCCATCATTAAATAGTGCCATATCCTTGCGCACAGATATGCCCTTTGATAATACAGCTTCTTGATTACCAAGGTCATACATTTGTTGAAAAGCTTTTTTTGAGGGGATATCGAGTGCAGTTTTGCCTATAAGGTCTTTTTCTTTTAACTTGATATCATCCATGAATCTTTGGTTCATACTAATTAAACGGTATTCCTTGTCGATTTCAAAGAAAGATATTTTATCCATTTTTATTCCTATATATAACTAGGGTTTAGGCTTTATATTATTGAATTACAACACCTCTAACTCAACACGTATGAATACGTGATAATTCAGCTCTACAACTAATGTCTAAATTGACGGGGCACATCAGACAAAACTTTCTCAGCCTTCTGAGCTGATGCTGTCATTGTCATGAATAGATAATCAGGATTTTTGCCTCTAATTTTTTGTATTCCTGCTTGAGCCATACCAATAAATGTACCCACAACTGTTAGTGAAGCTAAAATACTTGCCGCAATTCTCCATGCTTTATGACGGTGTTGCTTAAGACTAGACAATATTACTCTAGAGCTTTCGAAGTGTTTGTTAGCTTGGCCATTCTCTTCCATTAATATTGCTTTCCACGCATTCTGTGTCTCAGTAATAAAATTTTTAGCTTGTTTAGCTTTTGGGGTATCAATTATGCTGTCAGCATGTTGAGATAATTGAGCTATAGATGTTTGATATTATGCGAATCAAGGGTTGAATAATAATCAAAAATAAAGTTTACGAGTTGCCAATCCATAATTTATTGTGTTAAT
>NZ_JBXTEF010000096.1:0-5851 GCF_057495195.1 Cysteiniphilum sp.
AATTTTATGTAAATCCAGCCTGTACCTCGTGATGCAAATCTCATGGAAATTTAAAGAAATCGGAAACATGCACATATAATAAGGCTATCAATCGTGTTGTTTATTTCTATATATAACTGTGCAATTACATTTGCTATTATAATTACTTTGTAACAGGATTCAGGTGGATGTAAGAATGGTATTCGTCATTGGCTAGAAGTCTATGCAGTTGTAATGTTAGTTGACACTTTACAACGAATTACTTCTGAACACTTTGAAACAAACAATAATAGACCTAATTGCATAGAAAGAATTATCAAAATTTCAATTCTATATTTTTACTCATTTCATTACATCATTTGGTTTGCTGTTATGAATATTTACTATTGGACTGCGGAGGATTGAGACGATTTTGACAACGGATTAGCATTAATAACGGTGATTCTATGACTATTGTACATACAATGGTCGGCATTTATATATGCCGGCATTTATGTTGCCGTTGTTGCTGATTAATTTCAGTATGGTATAGCTTAATAATTTAATTAGTTAAAACCATATATGTTTATTTTTTCTTCAATTTCCGCCTTTTTCAATGATAAACGATGATTTACTGCTAGTCAAGATATATAATGAGCTTGCTCAAGAGTTGCTTTTATACTATTTGGATCGGTAGAAACTCGCAGCTACTGTTCAGCCTCTTTCTACAATCGTGTAATTTCTACAAGTAGTCATTCAGTATCACTTTGGCTTAAATCAAGCTAAAGCTACTGCTCAACATCAACCTCTGCCTCAGCTGAAATTTCTGGAAGAATAACCTTGAGGCGATTGTCGTTCTCCGTTTTGAACGCCTCCAGCATTCCAGAAATCTCTTCTCTATCTGTCTATGAAATCATTGTGCTCTACATCAGCTCATAAGTATACTCAGATATAAGGTAGCTGATATGGAGGCATAGATATTGCGCAACTGCAAAGTTAGCTTGCTATGTGTAAAACTCAACCAAGTCGATTTCAATTCTTAGTTTTGCCAGATAGGTGTTAAGTTTATCAAGCGTGTACATTTCTCGATGACTTTCAGAAGAAGTTCGCTCAGATAAAGTTATTTATGTCGGATTTAAAACTTCACATCCACCCATATAAGGATGACTCAAAATTTCTTCGACTTTGATCCGATCAAATGGTTTAAGTTTGAGCATATGTGATATCAGATCTTCCAAAAGATGATTTTCAGTGGGGAAATCCAACTAGTTATTAATTAGGCATTTGTACACGTAGTTTCGATATTCGTTGCGATCCTTAGTTGCGCGCCCAGCTCGATCTTGCTCGTTTCTCCTCACTCGAGGCTGTATATCAAAGGGATATTTGCCATACATAACGTAATACAATGTAACTCCAAAGGCCCATATATCAGCCGAGTGATCGATGCGCTCAGCGCGGTGTTGTTCTGGTGCCATGAATGGCACCGATCCTCCAACTGTTTTCATATTGGGAGTAAGAGTTTAGGCCATTCCAAAATCACCTAGCTTAAACTTCGCCTCAAAAAAGTCAGAAGTTGATAAAAATATGTTAGCAGGCTTAATATCGGAGTGAACTATTGAGTTTCGCTTTAGTTCCAATAGACCCTATGTTAAATCTGAAATCATTCGGCGGAGCAGTGCTTATTAGTCTTGCAAAGCTGTAGGATAATTTCTAACGAACTAATACAAATCTCCTCCACTGCAGTACTCCATAAACAGATACATCCTTGTTCTTGACTTACTAAACTTAGTGTTTATCAACTTTACTAAATTTTCTGAATCTGTACATTTCATACTTTTGATTTCGTACCGTAGATGTTTGCACTTGCGTTTCTAAAGTTTATCAACCTGTATTATCTTGCAAGCTATCACTTATTCACCATCCACAACCATATGTACCACTCCGTACGCCCCTTTGCCAAGCATATTACTTTCATCAATTAAGTACTTACCTACTCGATGCATTTTCATTTTTCTATTATATCAAAAAGTTTACTTCTTAGTATTTAACTTGGCTGCTGACTTGGGCTGCTTTGAAGGCTTCACGCAGTTTAGTTGCTATGCCGGCGGTGCGTTATCAGCATTGCCTTTGGTGCTGTTTTTGGATCACTATACCATTTCACAAGTGTTTTTTGTGGTCGCGATAATCAGTTTGGTATTGTTTTTGGTGAGTGCACTTTTTATACGTAAACACCCTTCAATGGATAGAAAGCGTCATTTGATTCACCAAGAGACAGTTTGGCAGCAAATTTTAGCGTTAGGTAAAATGGTTAAAAATCGCCAACTTTTGTTAAATGGACTATATTTTTTCACCATCTATGGTACAACCGTTGTCTTTGCTGATTTATGGGGAATTAGCTACTTAAGTAGTGTCCATCATATCACTGAAGCGCAAGCGGCATTTGCTTGTAGTTTGATTTTTATTTCGGTTGCTATTTCAAGTCCAATCTGGGGTACATTAGCGACAATTATAAATAAGGACAAAGTTCTCTTAGTATGGGCGCCGATTATTGGCTTTGTTGTTGTGCTATTACTCATTTACGTTGATTTAAATGTATATTTTATCTATTTGCTATGCTTTTTATTTGGTGCAATGCAAAGTGCGCATGTGCTTAATTTCTCAATGATTAAAGGACATGTTCATGATAAGCAGTTAGGTGTTGGCATTGCTTTTATTAACTTGTTTTTGCCGCTAAGTGGCGCGGTATTGCAACCTCTGTCTGGTTTCCTATTACAGCTCTTTAAGGGCTCGCATGGTCTTCATCAGGCCTATCAATATATGATGGTTTTAATTCCTGTTTTAATGTTACTATCCTTTGTGATTGCATTCTTTTTTAAGGAAGTTAGAACAAAAGATATTACTTTGTGATTGTGTTTTAATCAAAGAATCCAAGCTTTTCCGCTAAAGTGCTAATTCGCCTATATTTTCAGGAGTCTTAGGTTTATAATTGTCGCCGTTTTTAATACTTAGCTTTAATTGTTTTTTAAGCTTTTTAAGTTTTAACTGTCTATGGAGGCAACATGTCTGAAAGGTTTCATGATATTGATACAACCGAAACGCAAGAGTGGCTAGAAGCATTAGAGGATGTTGTGACACGTGAAGGTGCAGAGCGTGCTAGCTTTTTGGTGAATCGTTTATTGGATCGTGCTGGCGAAATTGGTATTGATAGTGCGTATGCACCTGCTAAAAGTATTTCGTTTATGAATACGATTAAAGTCGCTGATCAGCCCGGTTATCCAGGAGATTTGGAAATTGAACAAAAAATCGAGAATCTTAATCGCTGGAATGCGGCGGTTATGGTTGCTAAAGCGAATAAAAAAGATGGTACATTAGGTGGACACATCGGTTCAGGTGCCTCAATTATGACGCTTTATGAAGTCGGGTTTAACCACTTCTTCCATGCGCCAAGTGAAACAAAAGCAGGGGATTTGGTTTTTTATCAAGGACATACAACGCCTGTGATTTACGCGCGCTCTTACCTTGAAGGGCGATTAACTGAAGAGCAGCTAAAGAACTTCCGCCAACAAGCATTCAATGGTGATAAAGGCTTATCATCTTACCCGCATCCATATTTGCAGCCAACCTATTGGCAGTTCCCAACGGTTTCAATGGGGCTTGGTCCATTGCAAGCGATTTATCAAGCACGCTTTATGAAGTATCTAGAAGCACGTAAATTAGCCCAAACGAGCAATCGCCGTGTATGGGCGTTTTGTGGTGATGGTGAGATGGATGAACCTGAGTCATTAGGCGCGATTAATCGTGCAGCACGTGAGGGCTTGGATAATCTAATTTTTGTGATCAACTGTAATCTTCAGCGCTTAGATGGTCTGGTTGATGGAAATGGTAAGATTGTTGAGGAATTCGCTCAGATCTTTACAGGTGCTGGTTGGAATGTCATTAAAGTGTTATGGGGTAGCAACTGGGAGCCATTATTTGCCAAAGATACTAATGGTAAACTACAACAGCGTTTAGCACAGATGAATGATGGTCAGATGCAGTTTGCACGTTCGCATGGCGGACAAGATTTGCGTCAAACCATTTTCGGTGGCGATCCAGAGCTAGAAGAAATGGGCAAGGGTTACACTGATGAAGATGTGCAAAACTTAATGCGTGGTGGGCATGATCCGATTAAGGTATATGCGGCTTACCAACGCGCTGTTAATAATACAACAGGTAAGCCAACGGTTATTTTACCAATGACCATTAAAGGCTATGGTTTAGGTGAATGGGGTGAATCTAAGAACATTGCGCACAATGTTAAAAAGCTTGATACCGCAGCACTAAAATATATTCGTGATCGATTCGATGTGCCGGCAACGGATGAGCAAGTTGAAAATATGGAGTTTGTCAAATTCCAAGAAGGCTCTAAAGAGCATGCTTATTTACATGCGCAACGTAAAGCATTAGATGGCTACGCGCCTGCACGCTTTGAAAATAACACCGCTTTACCGATTCCAAGTTATCAGGATTTCGGTCAGTTATTCTTAGAGGCAAGTGGTGATCGTGAGTTTTCAACGACAACGGCATTTGTACGTATGTTTGTTAATCTAACACGTCATAAAGAGCTAAAAGATCGTTTGGTGCCAGTGACAGTAGATGAATCACGTACGTTTGGTATGGAAGGCTTATTCCGTCAATTAGGTATTTACAACCATCGCGGTCAGCAATATGTGCCAGAAGATAAAGCGCAAGTAATGTACTATAAGGAATCAACGGATGGACAGATCATCCAAGATGGTATCAATGAAGCCGGCGGCTTTTGCTCATGGTTAGCGGCAGCCACTTCGTATAGTGTTCATCGTGTACCGATGATTCCATTTTATATTTATTACTCAATGTTTGGTTTCCAACGAATTGGTGACCTTGCGTGGCTCGCAGGAGATTCACACGCCAAAGGCTTCTTATTAGGAGGCACTGCAGGACGCACCACACTTAATGGTGAAGGGCTTCAACATGAAGATGGGCATAGTCATATTCAAGCCGGTCTTATTCCATCATGTATCTCTTATGATCCAACGTATGCATATGAGCTTGCTGTGATTCTTTGGGATGGTATGCGTCGCATGTATGTTGAAGGTGAGCAGGTTTTCTACTATGTCACGGTAATGAATGAGAACTATATGCATGGTGCGATGCCTGAAGGCTCTGAAGAAGGCATTATCAAAGGCTTATACTTATTAAAAGGCGCTAAAAAAGCCGATACGAAAAAGCATGTACAGTTAATGGGCTCAGGCACTATTTTGCGCGAAGTTGAAGCAGCTGCCGAGTTATTAGAGAGAGACTTTGGTGTCACCAGTGATGTTTGGAGTATGACCTCAGCGAATGAGCTTTATCGTGATAGTCGACAAGTGGCACGTTGGAATATGCTTCACCCTGATAAAAAGGCACAACAAACACATATTGAGAAATGTTTAAAAGGTCACACAGGTCCTGTGATTGCATCAACGGATTATATCAAGCTTTATACTGAGCAATTACGTGAGTTTATGCCTCAAAATTATATTACCTTAGGTACGGATGGCTTTGGTCGCTCTGATTCGCGTGAGAACTTAAGAAGCTTCTTTGAAGTCGATCGTTATCATGTGGTTATTGCCGCGCTAACTGGCTTGTTACGCGAAGGTGCTGTGACTGCCAAAGTGGTTAAAGATGCGATTAAGAAATACAATATTGATCCTGAGCGTCTTGACCCAGTAAGTCACTAATCGGGCATATATTAAATACTAGTAGGGGCGTATCGCATACGCCCAATATTGCATATGCCCAATAGGGATTTGCATAGTTTAAAGAAACTATAATCTTAAAACACCCCGTCAGCCTGTGGCTGCCACCCCTCTTGCAAAGAGGGGAATTAGGC
>NZ_JBXTEF010000097.1:0-10770 GCF_057495195.1 Cysteiniphilum sp.
CGCTTTAATAGTCAGCCCTTTATAAGGATTTATTATACTACATTTTGTATTTGTTTATTTAGAATATGCAGCACTACCATGATTTTAGAAAACGCATTCATATTACCTTATTTCAAGGAAATTGATACGCTGCTGAATAACTATGTTTACAATGGCTATCAAGCGCTAATGAGTTATATTCAGTTACCTTTAGGGGTGCTTATGGTCATGGCTATTGGCTTTTTGGGCTATCAGTGTTACACCAGTGATAATGTTAGGTTAAAAGACTTTTACAGCTTCTCGTTTAAGTTTGCCTTTATTTACTTTTTTGCAGTGAATTGGGGGCATTTTTCACAGTACATTGTCACGTTTTTTAATGACGCAGTGATTAATGGAATGGGTGCTGCTTTGCTGCAAGCAAATCCTATACAGATTCCAGGTGTTAGTAATGTAGAAACAGCATTGCAATTAATGTCAACAATCTTTGAAAACATATCAAATGCACTATTTAACGAGGGCGGTATAACACACCTTTCATTTTTCTTTTATGGTGGCATGGTTTGGCTAATTACAACCATTATGATAGCTATTGCACTGATAGAAATGACGTTAGCTAAAATAATGATAGCTATTTTATTTGTTGTAGCACCCGCTATTATTCCTTGTGTGATGTTTGAAAAGACTAAATCCATCTTTACTAATTGGATGGGTAATTTAGTAGGACATTCTTTGTTGCTTGTATTTATCAGTGCATTAATGGGACTAGCGGCAAACTTAATTTTTTGGGTTATCCCAGTGAAATCAGCAGAAGCAGCAATTGATGTACATGGCTTAGCGTGGGGTATTGTTCCATTTTTAATAATCATTGTTATTACTGTCTATGCAATGACTAAAGTTCACTCAATGGCAATGCAGATTGGCTCAGGTGTAGCAAGTGGCGGCACTGGAATGGGTCTTATGATGGGGCTTGTTGGTGGATTAAGTATGTCACGCGCATTAGGTGGTGCAGGATTAAGTGCGGGCAAGAATCTCTTTAGCTTAGGTAAGGGCGCTGCAAAAGGCGCATACTCTGCTGCCACGGCACCAAGACAAGCTGCACAAAACATTGCAAAACGGATTAAAAGTAATATGAACAAAGGTAATTAGGTTAGAGCGCTTAACCAATCCAACACAAAAGGCGAATTCCATGAAGAACATTAAATTAAACACTCTGTTTGATAGATTAAAACGAAAAAGCCCTAAAAATCAAGCAGAAACAAACAAAAACAGTAAAAGTAACAGTGACAAAGTATCTAAAAAATCACAGATACTTGAGCGTTTGAATAAGGTAGGTGCGCAAGATACAACACCTACTGAGATTCACAAAGTAAGCTTAAAAGAGAATATACAGGACTATTACAAGCAAGCGCGTGGTTGGCAGTATGATGTCTTTGATTCGGTGGTGTTGTCACGTGATCGTTATCGCAAGGCGTTTAACTATATTGCGATTTTTTGCGTATTGCTTTTGGTGATTATGGCGGCGATGTTACCCATGCGTAAGATCGTGCCAATTTTGGCGCATGAAGATGCAAACGGTCAAACGTATGTCACGATGGCAGATAGTCATTATAACTTTGAGCATTCACCCGCACAGATTAAATCTGAGCTTTACCACTATGTTAAAAACTTTGAGGGTTACAGTATCACAAGCTTTAACCTTGCGGGTAGCTACATTAAAGCGCAATCAAGTAAACAGGTGTTTGATCAATACGCAGGGCATGTTTCAACATCTAATTTGCTTGAAAAACTAGGCAAGAAAGGATTTAGACAGGTCAATGTCGATTATATTCAACTGGTCAACAGTAAGCATAATCAAGGGCAGCTACATGCTCAAAATCAGGCAATTGTTACCTTTGAGATAATTGACAAGTATTACACAGGTCAAGTCATCGACAGTAAAAAGTGGCAAGCCATTATTAACTGGGAGTACAAAGGATTACCAAGCACCCCAGAAGCGCAGTTCATTAATTTTGATGGCTTTACCGTGACAGGCTACCAAAGCGCACCGCTTAGCTATCACGGTCAAAGTAACGTGTAGTTAGGCTTGATCATAAAAACATTAAATCATTTATTTTAACAATCCGTATAAGTAGAAAACAAAAGGCGAAAAACTATGAAAAATAAACAATATAGTAACGACAATCACAAAGGACTTAAGACAAGAAAGACACAAGCATTACTACCGTTACTGGGCATAAGCGCTTGCGCTTTAGGCTCTTTTGGCTTTATTAACCCTGCACTGGCGGACAACAAGCCGCAACCATTGTCTACGACTAAAAGCATTGAAGCGGTTAACTTTGTAGACAATGACATTGTGCCAGTGTACGGCAAGCCATTTTTTACCACACTTGTTACCTTTGCCAGTGATGAAGTGATACAAGCGGTAACTAATGGTGATAGTGCTGCGTGGACAGTGCAAGCGGTCAATGGTAAGCCGAACATGATGTTGATTAAAACCAATGTAGAAACATCTGATACCAATTTAACGGTAGTTACGAATAAGCACACGTACTTTTTTAATCTTCATGCATTAGCTAAAGATGATAAACACGTGCCAACGTATGCGATTAACTTTAGCTACCCACAAGAGGAAGCGGCTAAAATTAAGGCTGAAAAAGATTACACCAAGCAACAAAAAGACGCGATTTTATCGGCTTATGCGGCACCTGACAAGTACAACTGGGATTACACCTTTAACGGTGATCGTTCTATTATGCCGCTGCATGTTTACGATGATGGCACTTTTACCTATTTTGAGTTTAGAAAAGATACGCCACAGCCCGCTATTTTTGCGGTAGACAATAAGGCGGGCAAAGAGGCGGTAGTCAATGTTAGACGCAAAGGCAACTATGTGATTGTTCAGCGTGTCGCACCTCAGTTTACGTTGCGCTTTGGTAAGTACCATGTGGCATCACTGTTTAACAATCCTGCCATTGCTAAATTAAACAAAAATAGCTAAGGGGTGGTGTGATGAGTGATGACAACAAAAGAGATGACCAAGAAAATCAAAAAAATCAAAGTGATCATTTAGAAAGCTTAGAACAATTAGAAGAAGCCGAAAAATTTGATCATCAAGATAATCAAAAAGACGCAAGCGAAAAATCGTTAGAGGGGAGACAAGACGATCAAGAAAATCGAGAAAACACAGAGGAAGTAAAAGAAGCAAAAGAAGCAAAAGAGGTAAAAGACGCAGAGGGTGTAAAAGAAACAGAAAAAGAAGAAAACCCTTTAGATGCGCTGGAAGATGGCGAGGATTCTTTAGCTTCTGGTTTGGGTGGCAAAAGTGCTAAGGCTGCTGCCAATAATCAGCAGAAAAAACGCAATAGACTAGGTACCGCGGCTTTAGTTATTGTTGCGGTCTTTGTGGTGATCTATCTTTTTTCTGGTAGCAAAAAAAGCCAAGCACCAGAGCAGAAAGATCAGACACAAAATAACTCTTACGGTTTGGAGCAAACGCAAGATGCTAATGCCAGAATGCTTGCAACATTAGGCGAGAAACAAAAGCAGTTGATTAAATACGTTGGCACGGATAAATCACCACAACAAACAGAAGCAAAAGCACCTCGTGATGATGCAGATGCTCGTGCCTTAGCGCGTGAAAAAGCCTTAAAAGCCAAAGAGATTCAAGTGCGTATGAATGCGCCTATGCAAATGAATTTTCAGGTGCAGAAGCTAACAGCAGAACAACAAAAAGCTTTGGCAGCTAAGAGTGGTGATAAAGCCCCTGTAAGCGGTTTATCAAGTGGTAGTGCGGGGTCTGATTTTGCTAATTCTCAATCAACCCAGTATAGCAGTGTTAAGGCTGAGAAATTAGCACATCCTGATTATACGGTTTTACAAGGTGAGTTTTTACATGCGGTTTTAACCACAGCGATTGATAACGAGCTAGCAGGAATGATTGAAGCGACAATTACCCGCCCAGTTTATTCATACACTGGCGCACGTATTTTGTTACCTGTTGGCAGTCGCTTAGTGGGGCAGTTTCGCGCTGGTGGCGGTAATGCTGCAAGCACTCGCATTTTTGCGATATGGAATCGAGCAATAACGCCTGACGGCATTTCGGTAATGATTAATTCAGGCTCAACGGACGAATTAGGGCGATCTGGACAAGCGGCTGATTATATTGATTCGCACTTTTTCAAAATGTTTGGTACGGCAGCGATTATCTCATTGATTGGCGCATCGGCTTCTGTTGGTGGCGGTGGTGGTAATCTATACCCAACAACAGAAGATCAATACAGACAAGCGATAACACAGTCATTTGGTCAAGTTTCTAATAAGGTCTTGGCTAAAAACATTAATTTAACCCCGACAATGTACGTTGATCAAGGTACAAAAATTAATGTCTTTGTAGCGCATGACTTAGATTTTTACGGTTTAATCGGTGGATGATATGGCAAACCTAATTATTTTTGTTCTTATCTGTCTTGTGGCGCTTGTAATCTTCTTAGAGTGTCTGGGCGTATTACCGCCTAGTGGTATATCTGAAATGTTGAGGGGGTAACGATGAAAAAGTTATATACAAAGTTCAGTAGATTATTTAATCGCCCCAAGGTTCTAAGTCTACTGGGTGTTGCTTCTTTTGTGTCATTAGTGCTTATGTTCTTTTTACAGTATCTAGGTTTTTTGTCCCCTAGTGCATATCCAGTTATGTGAGGTTCAAGCTATGGACAATCAACCACAGTTAGATTTTAACTTAGCAGGACAGGGCTTAATGCTTGCCCCCATTAAAGAACACCTAATGGATGATAAGGTTTCAGAGGTATTAATTAATCGTGCGGGCGAGGTCGTTATTGAGAAAAATGGCAAGATGACCGCTTATGATGTACCAGAGTTTACCTTTTCTTATTTGCGAAGCTTATTTCAAGTGATCGCAACGGCTAACAATCAGGTCATTAGTTCTGAGCATCCTATTTTGTATGGCTCTTTGCTTGATGGCTCAAGGGTGACGTTAGTTGTGCCACCTACAGCAACAGATTTTACTTTGTCTATCAGGCGTAAAGTGGTGCGTGATTTTTCATTAAGTGATTACTTAGAAACGGACTTTTTTAGGCGAACACGCTTTATTACTGATTTAGAAGATGAGGCGCAATTGATCGATGACACTGAATACGAATTAGCAGAAATGTACCAAAGCATCGCGAAAAAGACGATTCAAGGTAAAGGAGTAGAGGGCTATGTTAGCACCTCATCCCATAACGTTATAGCAGTACAATCTGAGATACGCGATTTTATTGTTAAAGCCATTAAGCTTAGAAAAAATATTGTCTTTTCAGGTGGTACAAGCTCAGGTAAAACAACCTTTTTAAATGCCGCTTTAAAGGAAATCGATGCAGAAGATCGCATTATCACCATTGAATCACCGCGCGAGCTTGAACTAACACAAAAAAATGTTGTACGTTTGGAAGCCTCAAAAGGTGAACAGGGCGTTGCTAATATCAGTAATCAGGCATTGGTTAAGTCTTGTATGCGCTTGCGTCCTGATCGCATCATCATGGGCGAGATTATAGGCGGTGAGATTATGGACTTTGTGGCAGCGTGTACCACAGGTCACGAGGGGTCAATCACCACGATTCACGCCAACAACCCACGCGGTGCATTTTCACGTATGGCAGGACTATACAAACACAATCAAATTGTGATGCGTGATGAGGAAATCTTAAGCGAGTTAAAAGCGGCAATTGATGTAATCATTCAGCTAAGCAAATCTCATGATGGGCGTTTAGCGACAATGATTTGGTATAAGTACGGACATTTGAAGTTATAGAAAAACAAAGAGATTTTAATATGAGATCAACAAACATTACATACAGCAAAATAAAACGACAATTCTATCTAGCATTTATTCCGTCGCGCTTGTTAACAGAACATCAAAACAAGCAAGATAGAATTATTTGTAATTATTGGTGCGTCTTACATGTGGCAATTACTGTTTTCTTATTATTCACTTTAGATGTTCAATCAGGTCATCCGGGGTCTTGGTCTATTACATATATTACTGTCGTTGCTAGCATAGGATACTTCTTGGAAAAATCACCAAAAATTGTAGAGGGCTTGAAATGAAGATAGGTAAAGCAGAGTTTGCAAGAAACCCGCTTAAAATAATAACACAGGTAAAAGAAAGTGCTGAAGAAGTCACTGTGACGCATAGGGGCGTGCCATCAGTCACTATTAGAAAACTTACTGAGGAAGAAAAAGAAGCGCATTGCGAAAGCCGTGAAAGAAATGAAAAAAGTGATTCTGAAATCATAAGCAAGGATTACCCAGAGCCTTTTAAGTTTTGTATTCATCGTGCGTATGGTGAGCTATTAAACACGTGTGTTTATATATTGAGTGCATTTGCAGAGAATATGGATAATCTAACCGACCATAATGACGTAGAGCATGACCCCTATAGAGACTTATTGTATGGCGTATTACAAGACTTAAACGATTTTGGCAAGCCTGATACAAGAGAGGTCTACACAAAGCAAAAGCATCAAAAATATGTAGATTTCATCAACCATCAATTAAGCACGATTAACTCAGAATATAACAATTTAAGCGCGTTAATCGCAAACTATACCCCAGAAGAAGAAAGCATCATTAAGCAATATATTAACCAATCACAGAGCTAAGGAGAAATTAACATGGCTCAAGGTACATTAAATAGAGTAACGATTATCGGACGTTTAGGACACAACCCAGAGTTGAAATATATGCCATCAGGCATGGCAATGATAAATATTCAACTTGCCACTAATGACGGCTACAAAGACGCAAAAACTGGTCAATTCATCGATACAACTGAATGGCATCGCGTGGCACTTTTTGGCAAACAGGCTGAAACATTACAGCAGTTTGTCAGAAAAGGTGATTTGATATTCATTGAGGGCAAATTGAAAACACGTAAATGGCAAGATAAGCAAACAGGACAAGATCGCTATGCTACAGATATTGTGGCGACTGACATGCAAATGCTAGGCAGCGCAAATCATAATGCAGCACCAATGCCTGATTATGTGCCGTCACATATTCAAGTACCAAGTGATCAAGTAGAGCAAGCGCAATCAGGCGCAAGTCATCAAACATCAACGCCAAGTATGGAAGAGATCGAGCAAGCGGAAGATACACCGCCTTTCTAAATTGACTAAGAAGCAGAGGCAATAACCAGATTCAACACAAAAGGCGAAATGGAAAAAGGTAAAAAAATGAAGAGCAAATTAAATAGATTTAACACAATGGCTTTAGCGTTATTATCAACCGTGGTTATCAGCAATAAGGCATTCGCAGACGATGACCCTTACACCTTAGCACCTGTTTATGTGGGTGCCATGCTGAGCTACAACAAAACAGCAGACGCAAACCCAACCCTAAACCGTGATAAGCAACCGATTGGCTTTGGTGCATTGATCGGCTATAAGCGCCCATTAGATGACTATGCACAATTATTCTGGGGTTTTGAGTTTCAATTTAATTCTTTAGGCTCTGATAAGTGGGCATCAAGTGGTGGCGCTGAGCCATCAGCCAATTATTACCAGTTAAACGGCTTAACTGTGTTGCATTATATGCCAGTGCCACACATGGATTTAAAGCTCAAGGCAGGTGTGGCTTGGCAGTTCATTCAGGCAAATAATATGGGCGATAATACAAACTGGTTTGCCTTGCCTGTTGTTGGTGCGGGTGTCGGTGTGTATGTATCTTCACGCATTGAGCTAGCGGCAAACTGGCTTTATACCTTTGGCGAGGGTGACGGCAAAGCCGCGCATGGTTCTCATGATACGGTTGCTAATAATCAGTTTAGCGTTTCTATCAATTACCATTTTTGAGGTGTAAAGCATGGCTACGCTGTCAAAACTTAAGGTATTATCTAGCTTCACATGGAAAATGTGGCTATCTCTTGTTATTGCTATTTTAATGATCAATGAGTTTTGCATCTGGATAGCGTCACATATTCTAGGGATTCAGTTTTTTCACTTTCCGCATTCATTAATCAATGAGTATCAAATTATTCAGTATGGGCTGATCTGGGCGTTAGTCTATGCTTTCGTTTTAGTGTTATCACTTGCTTATGGTATCTATGCCATTTTTACAGGCAAGCGCTCAGGTCAAATTGTATTAGGCTTTCCAGTGACTTTTATTGTCGGTGCTATCCTTGGAAATATCATTTTAAGTTTGATTGAGCATGTAGATTTAACACTGTCGCCTTTTGTCTTTTTTCATTATCAGCTAGGCGAGCTTGGTGATTATTCGGGATCAATGATGCAGCCTGTCTATTATTACTATGCTGCCTTTTTGTTGGTTTCGGGTGTCTATTACGCCAGTATTATTCGTTATTGGGTGAATAAGCCGAATGTACATGGTAATGCACGTTTTGCCAATGTCGTGGATTTAATTAAATATAACATGCTTAAAAAGCAGGTTGAATCTTTGTTTTTAGCGATGTGGTTAGGCAAAGAGGTATATGCTAATGGCTATGAGCATGTCTTAATCTTAGCACCATCTGGTAGTGGTAAATCATCCACTTATGGCGTGATTAACTTGATTGAGTGGCAAGGCTCCAGTGTTAGCAATGATCTTTCAGGTGAGTTGTACAATAAAACTTCTCGTTACTTACGCAACACTAAAAAAAGCGCAGTCTTTAAATTTGACCCACTCAACAGGTTATTTAAAACAAATAGATGGAATATTTACCATGATGTTTGCAAGTTAGATGAAGCACAGCGCTATGGTGAGCTATCACGCATAGCGGCTTTAATTATCCCTGAAAATAAAGGCGGCAATGATAGTAGCTGGACGTATGCAGCGCGTAATGGGATTGAATGTGTTTCAGCTTATCTTATTAGCACTACACAGTATTGCACATTAGGCGATGTTGCTGAAATATGCTGTCGTGGTGATTTTGATGAGTGGTTGCAGAAAGAAATTGATAATCCAAAGACAGACGCACAATTTAAAGTACGTGCGAATGCGTATTTAAGTGTTAAGGCGCAAGAAACAAGAAGTGGCGTGAAATTCAATATGGATGCGCACTTAGGGCTATACCTCAACCCTATCATACGTGCAGCAACGGCTTATTCTGACTTTAATCTATCTGATTTAAGACGCATAAAAATGGATGTGTTCTTTACGGTGCCACAAGGTCAAATGAAGTATATATCGCCATTGGTTACTATGTTCTGGGAAGAGCTAACCCATCAAATGACATTAAATGAGCCAAAAGAAGATGAGCCTTACGCAGTCTTTTGTAATATTGACGAAACAGGGAATATGGGGCGCGTTAATAATTTAAGGACAGGGGCATCCTACCTTAGAAAGTATAAGCTGCGTATTACATTCTATTTCCAATACAAAGATCAGGCAGGGGATTTATATTCAGATCGAGAAATGAAAGCGTTTTTGAATACTAAAAACAAATTGCTATTTACCCCATCGGATGATGACGATGTAGAGTATATCTCGAAAATGTCGGGTCGTATTACCAAGAAATACAAAACAAAATCACGTCAAGGCTCATGGGGTCAAGTCAATGTAAGTGAGCATATGGAAAAGGGCAACTTACTTGAATTTAATGATGTTAAGTACATGCCAGATAATCGCCTATTAATACAGGTTGATGGTCGCTATATGATTAAAGCAACCAAGCGTTTTTACTTCAAAGATCGTAAGTATAGATTTCTCAATAATTGTGAGGTCGATGGTAACCAAGATAATTTGCTGCCAACTCAAAAACCTATTTTGCCTAAAGTGCCTGAAAAAGTGGTAGTAGCTAACCCAGAGGATGACTTGCGTAAACAAGCAAAAGAACAAAGGGAAAAACAGAAAAACAATGAGAATATCGCAGTGATAGATAATTTGATTGACAACAAACAACCTGAAAAAGAGAAAGAGGGCTGGTGATGAGCTTTACAGAAGAACAGCAAGCAATTATTAATCACTCATCGGGTCATGCGCTAGTGAATGCTGTAGCTGGCAGTGGTAAAACCACTGTCATGGTTTCCTTTATCGAAAAGTTAGCCAGTTCTGGCATTGATCCCAAAAAAGTTTTAGTGTTGATGTTTAACAAAACAGCACGTGAGGATTTTCAAAACAGATTACGTTTAAAAATGGCTAGTAGTAGCGCTGATTTTGACAAAGATCGTTTAGCTGAGATTCGCACCTTGTCATCGTTAAGTTACAAAACAATTATGCTATTACAATCAAGTGAGGTAATACCTGAGTATAGAATATTAGTTAATGATGCAAGGCTACAGAATCCTTTAATTAAGGCAGCTTTGAATAAGCATAAAGTAAAAGAAACGAGCAGTAATATTCAGTACCTTATTGAGGTTATCGAATGGATTAAATCACGCCATGATGACGAGGTGCATTACATGGGAAAAACTGACTGCATCGAGGTTAGGCTATTTCATGAGTACGAAAAATTAAGACATGAAGCCAAGCTAAGATTTAGTGTTGATTGGTCTTATGACACAGTGACAGCGGTTAAGCAAACGCCCGACTTACTCCATGATGTGCTTAATAGTCGTTTTGAATATGTCATTGTTGATGAGTTCCAAGATATTAATGTGTGTCAAATGGATATTATCAATTACTTTGTTGGTGAAGATACAAAAATCATGGTGGTTGGTGATGTTAACCAATCAATCTATGCGTGGCGTGGCTCTAGTCCTGAGATTATGCTAAAAAGCTTTCCGTAGAGTAAGCCGCACCCATTGCTGAGTGCGACTCCTCGAAGAACGCAGCATGAAACTTTCACTTCACTACGCTCGA
>NZ_JBXTEF010000098.1:0-9629 GCF_057495195.1 Cysteiniphilum sp.
ATTAACACAATAAATTATGGATTGGCAACTCGTAAACTTTATTTTTGATTATTATTCAACCCTTGATTCGCATAATAATAAAAGCATAAGCAAGAAAGGCTATGGTTTGGTCAGTAATAAACAGAGAGCTAAAGAATAAATTAATGCTTGTATCACTGCTTAAATGGAGCATCGTTAACAGTGTGATGGAGCTGACACAAAAGATCACAATAAGCAAAATGGCAAGCTGCGTTTTGAGCTTCTTGATGCTGGCGATATAGCAAATAACCGTTGCCAGTAAGAGGTTGATGGGAGCAGTTTGTAAAAACAGGTCAGGTGTTAAGTGATCACTGTAGTTCGCAAGCGCTTGGAACTTGATTTTATCTAGGTAAATGAATACCACGGTAATAATAATGGCAATTGCTGCTGTTTTGAAAAAGACGCGAGAATGGCGCATAAGATAAAAGATATTGATAAATAAATGATCGGTATAGCTGTGATATGCCGCTTTATATCGAATGTTTAAGTTGCAAAAAAGTAAGCTAACAGCGCTAAGAGTAATTAACATAGCGCAAAACAATAGAAAATAAGGACTATCAATGGCGTGGTTGTAGCTGTAGGTGGCATTGAAGAAGAGAGTGAGGATTACTGTTTTAATCGCATAAGTGATTGAGATGATAAAAAAACGATATTGCGTAGGGGCTGCTGCCCATAAATTTAAAATAATAACGACAAAGATAATATTGGCTAATGACATGGATACAGCAGAAAACAAAAGGCTCATAAAACTCAAGTGATAATAAAGTATCAGTATTGAGATGAATTGTAATACAAGGCAAATAACTAATAGGCGTTTGTGATCAAATCTTCTTGAAAAGATATTGAGAAAGGGCAACAAAAAAAAGCCGATTGAAAATAAGCTTACGAGCAAAAAATGATAGGTAGATGTGTACAGTCGACTGTTGTAATACACATCATTTAAGGCAATTTTTTGAATGATAAAAGCAGAATATAAGGTAAAAGCAACACCTGAAGAGATAAAGCAACAAAGCAGCAACAATACATTCAGCTGCCAAACTCTAGATGATAATCTGAACATTAAGTCCTCCATCTTTAGCATTGCTAACCTCTAATTTTCCTTGATGAATATCGATGATTTCTTTGGTAATGGACAGCCCCAAACCATTTCCTTTTTTTGTAGAAGATCCGGTGTAAAAAGGGGTAAATATATTATTTATTTCGTTTTCTGGAATACCAGGACCATTATCAAGAATATTAATGGCTAATTTTGGTTTGGCAGATTCTTGTAAATGAGTTTGTAAGCGGATGATTACCTCGGAGCCATGCTTTAGTCCATTGTTTATAATGTTATTAATCGCGCGCTTAAATGCAGGTCGCTTAAGATCAAGTTCTAAATCATCATCCATTTGATTGATAAGACGTACGCTTTTATTGTTCTCGATGTACTCGGCAATCAAATCATCAAAAAAATCACAAATATTAGTTTGTTCAAATTGAATGCCACTTAGCCAGTTTTCTTTAGAGAAAAGCACAAGATCATCAAGCATATGATTGATTTCATGAATATCACGCTGATCCTTAAGAGAAAGCTCACTTTGATCTTGTAAGCGACGCCCTTGAATACGTGCCAATGGCGTTCTAATATCATGGCAGGTCATTGCAAGTAGTTTGTTTTGATAAGTTAATACGTGATTAATGCGGTCTTGCATAAAGTTAAAAGTGTCAGCCGTTTCTTTGGCGAAAATGCCGTGTTTCATCTGGATAGGGGTGGCTTCAAGCCGTAGTCCCATGTCTTGCGCAAAACGCTGAAACTCAAAAAAAGGAATGCTCCATTTGATCTGAATAAGGAACAACAAGATAAATAAAAACAATACAGCAACAACAACGCCAAAGACGATACTTACAGGCGTGTTAAGTTGGAATTTTGAATAATAAACCACATTAAGCCAAGTACCGTTGCTATTTAAGAAACTTTCACATTTATGAATTGGCTTTTCAACTTTGGTTAAAAGTTGACTGATTCCTAGCGAGGTACATGAAGGAAAAGTAGAATAAAAAGCAAAGCGATCATGGATATAGTTATCTTCATTACCATCAATATTGGCAAGGTCGAATAAATTTAAGGTTGATATGTCGTTTTGTTTTGCTGGGTCATAGTTTTTAATTTCGGCTGAACGCTGAAAGTTGATCCCAGAATAAACATAATAACTTGAAGTGATAAATTGTAATAAAATCAAAAAAAATGCACAGCTTATGCCGATATGAAAAGCCTTCTTTTGACTACGGATGACTTTACGAAGGTTAATATTCATATCTTTAGTCTTTTAAATCAAATAAGTAGCCAGAGCCTTTAATCGTCTGTATATAGCTTGCACCATCTTGAGGGTTATTATCAAGCATTTTGCGTAGGCGACTAATGCGAATATCAATCGTGCGATCAAATTCTTCAAAGGGGCGCTTTAAGAGTGCTTCAAAGGTTTGCTCGCGCGAAACGGTTTCACCCCTGTGCTGATATAAGTACTCAAAGAGCTCATAAACAGCCGGTGTAAACTTGATCTCTTCACCATTAGGGTAGGTCAATGTGCGTTTATTGGGGGAAATCACCCAATCATTTGTTTCAATCGCACCATGTGTACTATTACTCGTATTGCCGCGACGGCGCAAGACTGTTTTGACACGCACAAGCACCTCACGTGGATTAAAGGGTTTGCTAATATAATCATCCGCGCCAACTTCAAGTCCTAAAATGCGATCAAATGCTTCTCCAGCTGCCGATAAGAAGATCACAGGTATGCCAGATTTTTTTCTTAGCTCACGGCAGATTTCAAGGCCATCGATTTTAGGCATCATCACATCAAGTATCACCAAGGAAAAATCACGTTTTTGAAAGTCATCTAAAAAGGTTAGACCATCTTCAAACACTTCAGTATCAAAGTGGTGTTGTTGAAGGTAGCTAGCAAGACCTTCGCGAATGTCTCGTTCATCATCAATAATTGCAATAGTATCCATAAGCAAACATATATCGTACATGATTGTGATCTTTAGTGTAGATGGTTTTTTATGGTTGTAAAACAAATCAAGGTGATTTACTTACAAATGCTTGGAAAATCAAGTGAAAATGACTACACTCTCTAAGTGAAATATCGATTTACAGGAGTATTAAAAATGGCACTTCACTCATTGATTCCTATCGTGATTATTGTTTTAGCGATTGTATTTGTTTTTGCCTCAGTCAAAGTGGTACCACAAGCATCAGAGTTTGTGGTTGAGCGCTTTGGGCGCTACTATAAAACCTTGCATCCGGGGTTAAATATCATTTTCCCATTGATCGATCGCGTGCGTAGTCGCGTGAGTTTAAAAGAGACAGTGCTTAATGTCAGAAAGCAGGAAGTGATTAGTCGCGATAATGCCAGTGTCCAAGTCGATGGTGTTGCCTTTTTCCAAGTGCTTGATGCTAAGAAAGTCACGTATGTCATTAATGATTTACCATTGGCATTGGAGAACCTAATCATGACGAACATCCGTACGGTTTTAGGTGGAATTGATTTGGATGAGATGCTATCGAATCGTGACTTTATGAATGCTAAGCTATTGTCAGTTCTAGATGAGGCAACGGATCCGTGGGGTGTTAAAATCGTTCGTGTTGAGATAAAAGATATTACTCCGCCGCGCGATCTATTAGACGCAATGGCGCAGCAGATGAAAGCAGAGCGTGAAAAGCGCGCTGAAATCTTACGAGCTGAAGGGGTGCGTCAAGCTGCCATATTAAAGGCTGAAGGTGAGAAACAATCCGAGATTCTTGCCGCGGAAGCACAAAAAATGAAACAAGCGTTAGAAGCCGAAGGTTATAAAGAAGCGCAATTTCGTGAAGCTGAAGCGCGTGAGCGGACAGCCCAAGCCGAGGCAGTTGCGACTGAGACGGTTTCTAATGCGATTGCTAAGGGGGATATTCAAGCAGTTCAATACTTTGTTGCATTAAAGTATATTGAAGCCGTTGGTGCTATTGCGTCATCGGATAATAGTAAAACGATTATGATGCCATTAGAAGCATCTAATATCATCGGTTCTGTTGGTGGGATCAGTGAGTTGTTAAAGTCAATGCAGGTTAAAGCATAACAAATTAAGGTGGAGAGAGTATGTTATATTGGCATTGGTGGATTTTAATGGGGATTTTGCTGATTATTGAGATTTTTACTTTAACGATGTTTTTCTTGTTTTTTGCGATATCAGCCCTTTTGCTGGGGGTGATTATGTGGTTTTATCCTGAACTGCCAATCAATTGGCAATTGTTATTTGCTGGTATTTTTGCATTAAGTTCGATGTTGTTGGGTTATTATGCCTTAAAGAAGCGCAAGCAAAAAAACAATATCGAGCTTGATGTTAATGATCGCTTAGGGCGTTATATTGGTAAGATTGTAGTGATCACACAAAGAAGCCACTCAGGTGTTGCTAAGGCAAAAATTGGTGATACTGAATGGCGTGTCTTGGTCGAGGATGCCAAGGTTGGTGATGAAGTTGAAATTTTAGAAGTTAAATCAACCAGTTTTATTGCTAGAAAGATCTGAGTAAAGCAATAACATCATGGTTTATTCAGAAAGTGTTTTCCAGTAAACTAGTCAGCGTTTTTTTGATTGAAGATAAACTAAATTTAAATTAGGGTAAATAGGTAAGCACGTGACTAAAAGAGTAAAAACGCGTTTTGCCCCGAGTCCGACGGGGTATTTGCATGTTGGTGGGGCAAGAACCGCACTTTTTTCGTGGGTTTATGCACGTAAAAATAACGGTGAGTTTGTACTGCGTGTTGAGGATACTGACCTTGAGCGTTCAACACCGGAAGCTGTACAGGCAATTTTAGATGGCATGGATTGGTTAGGATTAGATGCCGATAGTGCGCCATACTATCAAACTGAACATTTTGATCGTTACCAAGAGGTTATTGATGAACTTTTAGCAGAAGGTAAAGCATATCGCTGCTATTGCTCGCGCGAGCGTTTGGATCAATTAAGAGAAACGCAAATGGCGAATAAACAAAAGCCTCGCTATGATGGGCATTGTCGCCACCTTGATGCTGGTGAGCAAGATATTTCAAAGCCTCATGTCATTCGTTTTAAGAATCCAGAAGAAGGTGCGGTGAGCTGGGTGGATGCAGTGAAAGGCGAAATCACGATTGCCAATAGTGAGTTGGACGATTTAATTATCAAGCGCTCAGATGGTGCGCCGACATATAATTTTTGTGTGGTTGTCGATGATAGCGATATGCAAATTACCCATGTGGTGCGTGGCGATGATCATATTAATAATACGCCACGTCAGATTAATTTATATCACGCCTTAAATGCCGAGGTGCCTGTATTTGCTCACGTGCCAATGATTTTAGGCGATGATGGCAAAAAACTCTCCAAGCGTCATGGCGCGGTGAGTGTGATGCAATACAAAGAAGATGGTTATTTGCCGCAAGCACTGATTAATTACCTTATTCGTTTAGGATGGTCGCATGGTGATCAAGAAGTCTTTAGCATGGGTGAAATTTTGGAATATTTTGAGCTAGATGATATCAATGCCTCAGCGTCAGCGTTTAATACAGAGAAATTAAACTGGCTTAATCAGCATTATATGCGTCATTTGCCAACACAAGAAGTTGCAAAAGAGCTTATTTATCACTTTCAAACTCAAGGCTTAGATGTTAATAATGGCCCTGCTTTTGATATGCTTATTCCGGTGATGGCGGAAAAAGTAAAAACGTTAAAAGAATTAGCTGAGCAATCTGCTTATTTTTATCGCGACTTCGATGAGTTTGATGAAAAGGCTGCCGCTAAACATTTAGTCAAAGGTGCAGCCAGTGTGCTGCTGCATGTTAAAAATAAAGCTGAGGAATTAAATGATGAGAGTTGGCAAGATGAAGTTGCATTGCATCATTTATTAAAGGACACAGCCAGCGAGTTAAATCTAGGTATGGGCAAAGTTGGGATGCCAGTGCGTGTTGCGGTAACCGGCTCTGGGCAATCGCCTGATATTGGATTAACACTGAAATGGCTTGGTAAAGAACGTGTTATATTACGTTTACAAAAAGCGATTGATTTCATTGATCAATAAGATATAACACACTGGACACAGCCAATAATGCTCGGCATACTTAACGCTCAAACAGGGTTGGTGGAGATGTACAGTATGTTGGTAAAAAGATTGGATAAAATCACTATTTATGCGCTTTTTATTGGAATAGTTGCCATTGTTTGTGCAATGATCTTGGCTTATTACTTTCCGATATTGAAGAAATCACAACTTGTGATTTTACTTGGTGAAGTCACGATAGTCATTCCGTGGCTTGTGTTTATCATCTGCTTATTATTGTCACTTTTTCAGAACTCAAAGCATTAGAAAATTATTAATAACCAAGCGCTAAGCCACCAGGTCGACGAGGGTCAGCAGCGCCATACACATAACCATTTGCTTTCATGACGGATTCAGCAGCACCCATCGCTGATTTTTTAACGACTTTGTTGCCCATTTGTTCAAGTAGGGTTACGGTATCTGGTGAGATACCATCTTCAATACGAATTTCTTCTGGCCATAATTGACTGTGAATGCGTGGGGCGTTAACCGCGCTTTGCAGATTAAGCCCATGATCAATTACATTCAGAATCACTTGTAGCGTTGTCGTGATAATGCGACTACCGCCAGGTGACCCTGTGGCAATATAGGGCTTCCCGTCTTGATTAAGAATAATTGTCGGTGTCATTGAGCTTAACGGACGTTTGTTTGGCGCAATGCTATTGGCTTTGCCTTGGATAAGTCCAAAAACGTTTGGCTCACCTACTTTAGCAGTAAAATCATCCATTTCATTATTAAGCAATACCCCTGTACCAGGAACCACGATGCCATTGCCATAGGAGTAATTCAATGTGTAGGTGTTGGCAACCATATTGCCGTCTTTGTCAACGATACTATAATGCGTTGTTTGATTGCTTTCTAAATCTTCCGGTTTGAGTGTCGCAATGTCTTTGCTTGGTATGTGTTTTGTCAGATCAATTTTATCAGCAATAGCTTTGGCATATGCTTTGGAAGTTAGTTTTGACAAATCCATTTTAACGAAATCAGGGTCTCCAAGATCACTGTTGCGATCATTATATGCATAGCTCATCGCATTACTCATTAAATTGATGGTTTTAGCACTGTTTAGTCCATATTGTGCTAATGGAAAGTTTTCTAAGATATTAAGAAGCTCGATAAGTATCACGCCTCCAGAGCTTGGTGGAGGCATTGAGTAAATAGTGTATCCGCGATAATTTCCTTTAACGGGTTTCATTTCTTCAATGTGGTAATTTTTAAGATCATCTAATGTGATGAGTCCTGCATTCTTTTGCATTGCATTTGCAATTTTCTGTGCAATCTCTCCTTGGTAAAAGGCTTTTTTGCCATTTTTAGCAATAAGTTTAAGGGTGTTGGCTAGGTCCTTTTGAATTAACCGGTCACCAATTTGGTAGTTGGATCCGTCTTTTTTATAAAATATCGCGCGTGTTGCTGCGTGTTTTGATAGCCATGGTTTGGCGTCAATCAGTGACTGGTAAAGTGTGCTATCAATAATAAACCCATGCTCTGCAAGCTTTATTGCAGGTTGCATAACTTCTTTTAATGTCAGCTTGCCATATTTTTTCTGAGCGTCAATAAGGCCGGCAACTGTTCCTGGAACACCGGATGCTAAATAAGTCCCAGAGATCAGATTTCTGTCAACTTGTCCCTTATCATTTAGATACATGTTAGCGGATGCACGCGAGGGTGCTTTCTCACGATAATTAATTGCAATAGCCTTGTGTTTGTCATTAAGCCAAATAATCATAAAACCACCACCGCCAAGATTTCCAGCTTTTGGCAAGGTGACGGCTAAAGCAAAGCCAACTGCAACGGCAGCATCAACGGCATTTCCCCCTTTTTTCAGGATGTTTACACCTACTTGAGTGGCTAGGGATTGTTGTGTTGAGACCATCGCATGGGTTGCAACAATGGGATAGGCTGTTTGATCGCCTTCTTGCAGTGCGGGTAATGCTGTTAATCCGTGTGAGGTAAATATACATAATATGAAAAAAAACATACGAATAGTTCGTTGCATAATGATCTCCTTTTCTCTTTTTACTTGTTGTTGAAAGCGCCACATCAGTGTAAAGGTTTTAATGATACATTTCGATACTAATAACTACCAATCATACATGTTTGTAGTGTGTGTTATAAAAACACTTTAATTTGCTTGAAAAGCAGTCGTGTGCTTGTGTTAATAGCCTTTACATAAAAACAACACTTTTCGCTTGCGCCGATAGCTTACGCTCTATATACTGCTTGGCGTAAAATTAAGGGATAAAATCTAACGATGCTAGCAAACCGAAAACTATATAAAAGGCACTTTTTTGCTTTCCAAATGATCCTTGTGATCCTAGGGAGCTTGCTATGTCTTTTATGGGGTAAAAGCTATGCCGTTGGTTTCCTGTTAGGCTCGTGTTTGATGTTTGTAGCCAATGTTATCTTTTTATTACGTCTTTTTTTGCGCAAAGCGCAATATCATCCTTTCAAAGAAGTGTGCATTTTATATGCCTGTGAGTTTGCAAAATTAGTTATGGTTGCTGTGGGCACTGTGTTAATTGCAATTTATGTACAACCGAAGTTTCTGCCGTATATTGCGGGGCTTTTGGTATTGCAGCTGGCAATGTGGTTTATGCCGCTTTTTATGAAGTTAACCCATTTAAAATAAACCCTAAACGAATAAGAGAAGAGTGATATGGCAGGAGAAAGCTTAACTTCTTCAGAATATGTAAGACACCATCTTCACCATTGGCAGGTGAGCTTGGGCGATTCTTCATTCTGGACGCTAAACTTAGACACCCTTATAGTCAGTATTGTATTGGGCGTGTTTTTCTTAAGCTTAATGTATTTAGCAGCAAGAAAAGCAAGTTCAGACACCCCAGGTAAGTTCCAAAATGGAGTTGAGCTGATATGTGAATGGATCGATGGCGCAGTAGCTGACACCTATCATCATAAGCGTGACTTTGTTACCCCGCTTGCGATTACGATCTTCGTATGGGTGTTATTGATGAACTTTATGGATCTGATTCCAGTAGATTTGGCAGGGCGTTTAATCGTATGGTTTGGTGGTTCGTCTGAAGCATACTTTAAGATTGTACCAACTGCTGATCCTAACTTAACCTTTGCGTTATCATTGAGCGTCTTTATTTTGATTATTGGGTATAACCTGAAGGCGAAAGGTGGCTTTGGTTTGCTAAAAGAGATCTTAAGTGCACCATTTGGTATCTGGGCTTTCCCATTAAATATCGCTTTTAGAATTATTGATGAAGTCGTTAAGCCGTTGTCATTATCACTGCGTTTGTACGGTAACTTATTTGCAGGGGAGCTGATCTTTATCTTGATTGCTTTATTGCCGTGGTGGATTCAATGGACATTGGGCGGATTATGGGCGATTTTCCACATCTTAGTTATCGTGATCCAAGCGTTTGTATTTATGATGCTAACAGTGGTTTATTTAAATCTTGCACAAGATGACCATTAATAAGAATTAAGAATTAAGAATTAAGAATTAAGAATTAAGAATTAAGAATTAAGAATTAAGAATTAAGAATTAAGAA
>NZ_JBXTEF010000099.1:0-10206 GCF_057495195.1 Cysteiniphilum sp.
TCGAGCGTAGTGAAGTGAAAGTTTCATGCTGCGTTCTTCGAGGAGTCGCACTCAGCAATGGGTGCGGCTTACTCTACATATCAACTGTTCTTGTTTCACCCGCCCACTCGTATAAATCACCAAACAAATGCTTATGCACTCTTTGCAAGCCGCTATAATCAAGAGCGACATTAGGTAATAATATTTTAGTCTTTTGGTAGGTGATTTCTTTTTCTATTTCTGCAAGGTGAGATTGATTTTTAATATTAAACTTGTTGATTAAAATGTCAGTATTTGAGTATAAATAAGGGTCTTGAAACTTAGACATTTGCTGAGTAGTTTTGCGCTTTCTTAAAAGTATGAGCTAATGACTGTTCAATTGAAATCTTGCCAGAATCAATATCATGTAATTTTTTAATATCTTCTTTTGTAATATCAATATTCTCTAAGTAGCAAGCTCCTAGTCCATCAATAGATGACTGTGATAATTTAGATAAGTCTAATTTTTTTGATTCGCAATATTCATAAAAAGTCATAGTTATACTCCAGCCTTGTTTTTGTCGATACGATCAAGTAATGATTGATAATTTTCGACAAGCTCTGAATTACCATTTTCTTGAGCAGACACTAATACTTTCTGCAACTCATCACTTATTTTTTTGATATGCTCTGGGGAATCCTTTAGCGCATCAATAATAAGCCTTGCAGATTCCAAATATTCTTGGGATTCCCTGCTGCTACTTGCCTGAATATTATCTTTCATTATTAGTCTTGATTTAACTACAATATATGGTTAATTATATCATAAATCTAAGTAATTGCTGAGCAAATCTATTTAAAACCTTTGCCTTTAACAGCGGTAAACATATTCTTTTTAGCTACTTTTTCCTCTAACTCTTTTATTTTCTTGGCACCTGCTTTTAGTGATTGGTCTAAGTCAGTTTTCAATACAGCTCTTTCAGCTTTAGTCAATAAATAGACATCGGAGTATTCAATACCTAAAGCGTGAGCAAGTCTTTCATGTAATCCAACATTTTTAGCAACCTTAAAGCCTTTTTCGTTACGTACTAGATTATGAGCGGTTTCTTTTGTCCGCTTTTTCAATTCCTGCGCTTTTGGTCGATTACAAATTTCTATAAACTCATCATCTGATTTAGCTACATCATAGGCTTTTTTAATATACCTAGCGCTTTGATGCTCAACATTGGCAAAATCACGTAACAAGTGTACTTGCTCTTTGTTCTTCGCAAAATCTGGTATCTGATTTTCGACTTTGCGCCATTCATCTAAGCGCTGTAAAAACATGCGGTCATATTTCTCTGGCACAGGTAAATTTAGGTCTTTACGCAAACCATTTAAACCTTTTTCCTGTATAACATCATTCCAGTCGGTCTTAGCCTTGTCGCCTTTCTCATCAACAATACGCTGTAGCATTTCAGGCTCTTTAGCGGTCACTTTTAGCCCTGCTTCTTCAAAGGCTTTCAATGCTTTAGTAAAGGTCTCATCGGTCTTGGCTTTTTCTCCGTCATTGTCTTTCAGTAAAATAACTTCGCTTGGCTTAAAGCCTTTTACTTTGTCTATCATATTTTCCATGTTAGACACGGACATTGACACAAGCACCGTAGCATTTCGATCTGCTAAAGCAACACTGGCTGCGGTTTCAATTCCCTCAGCTATATAGACTTTTCCATTGTCGCCAACTTGTAAAGTGGCACCATTTCTTATACTGCCTTTTGATAGCTTAGGCGTATCCATGAATGCTGCTTTGTTTGCAGTTTCTTTGTCTAAATAAGTACGCTGCACACCAACAACATTGCCACCTTTGTCGGTCGATGCAATCACCATAGCAGGTATTTTGTTTATTTTCTCAACACGCTTGTATTGTCCTTGGTTGGCTTCATCTTCAACATAATCAACCCATTTGGCACCAATTGGGAACAAGCGCAAAGTAGTGTTTGAAATATCATAGACATTGCGATGCACTGCCATGTATTCCTCAACAATCGTATTTTCAGCAGGAACGGTTGCATTCCATATTGATTGTACAGATTCAAGTTTTTGTTCTTGCGCTCGTTTTTCTAGTGCTGCTCGTTGTTGATTTTGCTGATCTCGTGCCTTAACTCGCTCTATACTATCCTCAACTTGCGCTTGTGATTCGCTTAGTCCTGCAATATATGCACCTTTTTCTAACGCTTCTCTATAGCCTAAGCCTGATTCGTGCATTAATGCCTGTACTGGGTAGCCGCCTTTGCCACTGCCAAAATCATACCATTTGCCCGCATCTTTGCCTGTTAATGTGACAATCAAACCGCCTGACCAGCGCATTTCTTTTGAGGTTTGCTTTTTAGGCTCGCCGAATATATCCGTATAAGTTGCTACTGGATTTGCCATTAGCTCGTCATTAATTAACTCAGCATTCCATTTCTTAGCGCGTTCAATGGCTTCAAAGGCGGCTGTTTTTCTGGTGCTGATAACTGGCGCGTCATTAATAGGCTTAACTGCCGTACTTTGCTGATAGTATTCGCTGATACTATCTTCAATATTACCTAGATTAAACTCGCCATGATCGTAGTAATAGGCATCTGGCTCAAGCTCGTTGAAAGATGGCGCAGCATTAAATTGTTGTTGCTCTTTTTGTTTAAAGTATCTTTCAGCGTGTTTCTCTAATTTGTCGAGTTTAACTTTTTCAAAGGTTAATGCGTCACTGTAACGTGATTGATCTTGTTGAATCTGTGCCGCTAATTCGTCACGTTTGCTAATCAGCACAAAGCCTTGTTTTTTGTCACCTGAGCCGTACGCTTTAGCAACCGCAACAACTGAATCAATATAAGACAATACAACATCATGATTGGCTTTCTGCTCGTCATTGAGTGTTACACAATGGGCTTGACGCTCAAAACTATGTACATCTTTGTAATAAGCACGTGTATCAACTTCAAGTGCTTGTAACTTGTGGTAAACAAAGCCTTTTTTGTATTCCTTGCTTAATTCACCAGCCAAGGCAATAGATTGTTCTGTGTTTGGCTTAAGTAGCTTGTAATGCTTAAGCTGATCAGTCAAATATTGTCTATTGGCATCTTGCTCTAGTTTTTTGAGCCTGACAGATTCAAACAATAGTGCATCTTCATAGTATGAATAGCTTTGAACAATTTGTGCTGCAAGCTTTTCAACCTCTGGCATTAATGCTTTGTTTAAGGCTTCATCTTTGGCTGTGTAAGCTTTGTATGCCGCATCAGATTTTTCAGCATAAGTAATGACAACATCATGCGCTTGTCGCTCATCTGCTGTCAAATTAGCGCGGTATTCCTGACGTTTAAAGCTTACGGCATCGGCATAAAAAGCATCACGATCTGCGCCAAGCTCTTTCAACTTATGGTACAACTGACCGCTGTTATATTGCTCACTTGCTTCTCCTGCGATGGCGCGGGCTTTATAACTGCCTGATTTCTCTAATTTGTAGCGTTCAATCGCATCAATAATACTATAGCTTTGCGCTTCTTTAATCAGCGTTTCAAGATTCAAATTCTGCTTATTAGCACGTGATAATGATGTTTTAATGCGAGCATGTAATGCTTTACTCGATAGCTTATCGTTATCTTTATTGGCAACGTCTATTTCTTCACCTGAGAAAGTGAACGCATCAAGTACCGTGCTATTAATATTAGCACCTAATAATTTACTTGCTTCAAACGCTAAGCGGTTACGCTCAGTAGATAAGTTAAACGCATGTTTTTGTACTTTCTCTAATCGAGATAGTTTTTGTTTTTGTAATTCCTGCGCTTTATCGTCTACTGGTGCCTTATCTTTGCTATTGGATTTTGGCTGATCTTTTTTATCTGCTGTTGTTTCTTGGTCATACGTATTTTTAGCAACGCGATAATCTGACCATGCGCGTGATGAATCACCACGCGACAACATATAATCGGCTAAAGCTCGATGCACTGCTTTATCATCGCCTGTTAATTCAGCATTATCAAGGTTGTATTGATGAACTTGTGACAAGTGCCATATATCGCGCTCGTTAACCTCAGCTTGCTTTAAAAAGAAACGGTGCTTGTGTATGCGATCAGTCATCTCATACGCTAAAGAAGCCAACGCATCACGATTAGCATCAGTAGACGGCTGCTTACTTAATGCTACAAAGTTTTCTACCCGCTCTTGTGCTTCCAATCTCTCAGCATGCAGCAATATATGACGTGTAAACTTATCCGCTTTGTTTGTATTAACCTTGGATTTGTTCAGTTCGTCCGCACGATCAAGTTGTGCTTTTTGTTTCTCAAGACTGGCTTTGACCTCAGTTTGAAGCTCAGCCATTGTTTTTTCATGCGACTCTTGTGGTGCATCACTGACACTTTGCTGTTTCCCTTTAGCTTGATTGGCTACCTTAGTGTGTCGGCTTAATTTCTCAAAATAAGGGTGTACCTCTAATAGTTTCTCTGGTGCATTTTTAGCCCACTTAGCTAAGTGTGGATAATCTTGTGCCAAGTCATACGCTACCTCGTGACAATCAGCAATCGCCTTGTACATGATGTCACGCGCATTTTGTAACGCTTCGGTGACTTTATCATGTGGTATGTCGCCTTTTTCTGATATGCCTAACTCAAGCTTAAGTGCTTGCTCGATCTGCTGCATTTCACCATAGGATTTACCTGCATCGACAAGAGATAAGCGATAAGCTTCAACACGATCAAAACGCACTTGATTCTCTGGGCTTAAATTCGCTTTAAATTGGCGTAACTTCTCAGCCTGAGCCAGTTTGCCAACATTCGCCCATATCAAGCCCTCTTCAAAGCCTAATCCTACATAGCCCCTAAAGTCACTATTTAAAGCAAAGGCTGCCTTTTCAATCTCTGCCTGTGTTGATTTAGGATTGATGTAGCTGCGAATGACCTCGCGCCTTGCATGGCGATCTGCATTTGTCTTTAAACGATCAATAATTTTGTCATGGGTCACGGCATGTGGGAACTTAACAGCAAATACTTTACTGTAGCTATCAAAATTCGCCATCATCTTAGCTGCTAAGATTTCGCATTTTTGATTATAAGCGCGTGATAGCTTCTCATAATGCTGTTGATGTTCTGGCTTGATCTCTTTGCCTTTACTGTCTTTTTGAATAGGTGCGTTACTATCAAAATGATCAGCCTGCGATTTCTTCCAGTAATTAGTTGCTGTTTTACCTAAGCCGAGATACTCTTCAACATCTTTTAAACACGCTCTAAAACCTTTAATCTGCCCTGCTTTCATTCTCAAGGCATGTTCGCCCTGGTACTTGTTAACTGCTTGCCATAATTCCTGACGCGAAACATAAGACGCACTTTCATCTTTAGTATTAACAATATCTTGCGCTAGTTTGCCTTTCTCATAAGGATTAGTAGCATCACCAAAGGCACGTACGCGAGATTCAGCAATATAGGCATTTGCCCACTCTTCTAGCTTTTCAATACTAATATTGTTTAACTCAAGCGCTCGTTCGTACTTGTCCGCCTTAGTAAATACCGCAAAGGCTGCTTTGTTGCGCTCATAGAATAGATCACCTATTTCTGTATTATAGGCAGCTTTAGCTCGAGAGTTTTCGTACCACTTCTTGCCGTACTTCTCGACAAATTCACTATAGCGTTGTCCGCTATCGATATTTAAATCAGCTAAATCAGCAACCGCGCGAGCTTCTTTGTTTAGCTCTTGTTGCGCGTTTAATTTTTCATTTAAGGCAGTCTCACGATCAAATGCCGCTTTAGATGCTTTGTACTCTTCATAGTTAAACAAATAATTCCAAGTATCGCGTGTTTTATGATAAGCACCACGTATGTTAGAAACGGCATTACCCGCAAAAGTCTGTGCGTCTCGTCCTCTACGAATGGCAAACTGTAAAGGATAATCTAAGACATTATCACGCAATGGTGATCTGGATAGCTCACGCTTAAGCGTATGAATATCTTTGTAGGTATCCTTATCGGCGAAAAAGTGCATATTGAGCTTATGCCGTGACATCGCAACATAGCTTAAGAATCTATCCCAACCACGCCCTTTAGCATACACTAAACAATTATCAACGCTGACACCTTGGGATTTGTGAACAGTGGCACAATAGCCATGATCAAAGTTGTTAAATTCCTTAGCGTTAAATTGATAATGTTTAACGTCCTTAGCGTCTTTATCATCGTCAAGTCTAAAGGTCACAATATCATTTTCAATACCAACAATCGTTGCCAATTGTCCATTTTTGATTTTAACATCACCTAGAGTTTTATTCTTTAAGAATATAATGCGATCGTTCGCAGCAAATTCTTTAACATCCTCTTTGCCGCTCACGCTAACATTGAAAGATTTGCTTTCACCTAAAACGCCTTGCTGCTTTAAGTAGTCACGTGCTAACGAATTAATTTCGGCAACTTGCTCATTTTTAAAAGCAAGGATTAATGTGTTTTCTGGTTTCTCATTAATGTAACCTTGCCATGTACTCAGCAATTGCTTCTTAATAACTGAATCATCATCTAAAACTAAACGATCTTTTTTAAGGTAATGATCAACGGCAAGGCTAATTTCACCTTTAGCAAGTGACTTAGTAGCTAATGCGTCTAACTTATCCTTTTGCCTTCTCACTTCTAGCATTTCAGCAAAGCCAATACGTTCGAGTATCGCTCTAAATGGCGCGCCAAAAGATACAGGCTGTAATTGATCTTTATCGCCAATTAAAATGAGCTTGATTTTACGTTCTTGCGACATTTTCACAAGGTCATACATATCCTCTAAGCCGATCATACCCGCTTCATCAATCACTAAAATAGAATTATGATGTGGTAAGTATTTATGACTTTCCTCACCTTTTCGATAATTGTCTAATATTCTGTATATCGTTTGTGATTTAATGCCAGTCTCAGATTCTAAGCCATGCTCTGCTTTGCCCATAATTGCAGCGCCAGAAATATAAATGCCTTGACGATCATATAATGCTTTAACTGCTTTCATTAAATGTGTCTTACCAGTACCAGCGCTGCTATTCAAACACACAATATTTCCAGCATCTATAATGTGTCTAAAAGCTAATTTTTGCTCATCTTCTAACGTATATACTTTGCTATTTGAAATTTCATTAATTAGCTTCTGATCTACTTTAAAAGATCGAATCTCTGACATCTCATTAGAAATTTTAGCTAAATCAATTTCTTTTGTGAAATTAGATTTAGTTGTAAAGCTTAAACGGCCTGATTCATTGTAACCAATATTAATTAACTTATGTGATTCTAAGACTTTAGCTAAAGTCTCGTTGTAATCTTCTTTAGTTTCAGTTGATTTAAAAATAAGGTTTTCAATATCACGCTGAGAAAATACCGCTTGTCTTTTATCTAACGTATCAATAATGATTTCATGGTTTTCTTTAACAGCTTCAATGCTCTCTTTTTTGATTTCAATATTTTTCTTAGCACGAATCTCCGCATAGTTATCCTGCTCTCGAATAACACCCTCATGCAATGTCGGTTTTATATATCCTTGGTCTACAACTAAATCTATATTATGTTCTTGAAAATAATTGTTTTGAAAAATTTCCCATTTCTTATTTAAAAAATCCTTAACTGCAAAATGCTTACCATTTTTAGTCTGCACAGCCGATGTCATATTTCTTACTTTTCTTGGAGATAATTCATCAGCAATAATCTCCCTAAAAGTTATCATGACATGAGCATGTACATTCTCATCGCCTTTATCGTGAATACAGACATCAGCAGCGACATTGTAAACATCAATATAATTTTCTTTAATGAAAGCGTTAACTAAATCAGTTTGTTGTGACAGGTTTAATTCTTTAGGTAAAGCGATTTGTAATTCAAATGCAAGTTGCGCACTATCACGCCTATTATGCAAAGATTCGACATACTCTACTTTATTCCAGAGCTTTCCGCGATTTTTAAAAGGGTGATTATCTTCATTCAATTTATCATTAAAAGCAGATTGTGGTAGAAGAATATTCTTATAAACGCAATCTCCTTTATCTGTGTAGTCATAGGTAGCACCCGTCGTTTCACAGTAAAGTGATTCATTCGCTCTGTAAGCTGCCGAACGTACTGCGTTATATCCTTCTGAGCGTGACATAACGGTCGGCATAATAAACTGTATCGCCATAACATGATCAGTATAAGCAATTACTTTGACGCAGTCAATGTATATTGCGCCCACCTTGGGATGCTCGGGTTACTTCGTACCCTCCAATGTATTCGCTTCGCTCATATTATTTGAATTAATGTTAGAATATTGGTAAAATCAATAAAAGTATTTTCATTTGGAACAAAAAACATGATGATCACATCATTAAATAAAAAACGATCGGTATTATTATTCATAGTGTCATTAAATTTAATTGGGTGCGCCACAACACCTATTCCACCATCTCAAGCAAAATCAGTAATCAATATCCTCGATAATGCCTACACCCCTAATGGTAACAATGAAATAACAATAATTAGAGAATCTGGCTTTTTTGGTGCTGGCTGTTCTATTGAAATAATAGTTAATAATTCTAAAGTTTCTTATTTAAATTCAAGTGAAAAAATAACACTGTCTCTTAAAAATGGAAATAATCTAATCGCAGCTAAAAAGTCATCGCTATGTGGTGGTGACTATAGAAGCATATCAATTAATACTAATAATGGTTATGCGAAAATATATGAATTAGGATTTGGCACTAATGGCGATTTCTATTTTCAACCTTATATTGAAGATATCGATTCATGAATGATTATAAAAAAATAATTGAGCTTGAAAAAAGAAAATCACAAATTGAAAGAAAGATCATTTTACAAAGGAATAAAGAGCGAATAAAAGATAAAAAGCGGAAAATATCACTTGGCAAAATGATAATATTATCTGGTGCAACACAATACTATAATCCGAAAGATTACCCTTTTAATTTTGTCATAGTATTAGGCAGCCTATTTTACATAGTCGGCATAGAATCAAAATTTAAACTATCTATTTTACTTGGCGCGTGTTTCACGATATTTCAAAAAATCAAAGATGATGATGACTTAAAAAGTGAATTAGTCAAAAATGGTCAATCCTATTATGAGCAATACACTTTAACCAAAGAACGCAAAACAAAAGATGACACGCTAGAGTATCCATTAGATTTTTTCTTAGGTGTAGTTATCGCTGCAAAAGAATTTATACTGACCGACAAAAATATAGATTACTGCCATGAAATTGGCGACAAAATATTTACTAAAAGACGTAACAAAAAAATACAAAAAACTTAGCTATATAATGATATTTTGCAAGGCTTGATCTGTGATTTATGGTATAATATCAGTGTTAATATTTTCAAAGAAAGGATTTATTCAAAATGGCAAAATCAAATAAACTTCAACAACTACTTGATCAAAAAGCAAAAATTGAAGAACAACTACGCATCGAAAAAGAAAAGCAATATTTACTCATAGGTAAAATTGCTGTTAAGTATGATCTTCATACATGGTCTAAAGAAGAAATCGAAAATCTATTTAAAGAAGCATCTGAAAAAGGACAGCTTCACTATGCAAATAAAACAACAAATCAGGAAAAGCAACAAAAAGAGAATGTTCATAACCAACATAACCACAACACACAAAGTTAATATTTACTTTGAGGACGTAGGCGAAAAGGAGTGTCCACCATGCAAAATGATAATGTTATACAAGCAAATCCTAGGAAAATCAGCCAAGCTGAAATTGAAAACCTTAGAAAACAGGTTGATGATCAAAAGCGTTTAATGGAATATAAGCAGTTGAAAAAAGACTTACAAGATATCTCTTTTCAAACGGCTAATACACCAAACGAATATGATTCAGCTATGCAATACCCAGATACGGATAATGTCATACAACCAAGAAACGCACCTAGAAATTTCATTAACTTATTGTTTAGGCGCATAGGTCACATGCTTTCACCTCGCCCTTGTGTCGGTAATTTCATATCACTGTTTTTGGTGATTGGCATTTTAGTCATGATACGCGCTGAGATTATCACTAAAATCGGTTCTTACAATGTTGAAAAGTATTTGCCTTATATCGGCTATGCTTCATTAATTGTTGGCGCAATTACGATTATCAAATCTGGCACTCGTTCTTTACTAATTCCATTGCTTGCCGTTGTCATTGGCGGTATAGTAGCTACAACAATACAGCCACATGAGCTTATCTTAACTTTTCAAAAAGCTGTCTATCAAGGCATGTTTGTCGTTGGGTTAATTGGGCTTGT
>NZ_JBXTEF010000100.1:0-20004 GCF_057495195.1 Cysteiniphilum sp.
TGCTCTGTTTATTCTAGCAATAACACACTACATCAATATTAAATTTAAATTGACACAGTTTTATGAACACTCCCCTACTTTCTTTGATTTATGCATCATAGCTTCCTATATTCTTGTAACTAACAATCGCCAATCATAAATTGTCAGACAAGTAATGCAATAAATATCGAGGAAAACGGCAATAATATCGTCTAGACTCAGACTAAGTTAAGTGTAAAAGAGTAAGCTAAGGATTAGTATGATAGAACATTTCAATGATCACGCCGCGAATGAGCGTACGTATCTATCTTGGGTAAGGACTGCCATTGCACTGATGGCGTATGGTTTTTTAATTGAGAAATTTGATATTTTCTTACGCATTATGGCCAAAGGGGTTGGTGTAAGAACAAGTAACATGATGTCACAATCTGCCGAAATCATTGGTATTTTAATTATGCTTATCGCGGTTATCATCATCATTATTTCATCAGTACGCTTTGCGATAAATCGACGAAATATTACCGCACCTGAAACAATCAGCTACAAAACGCGTGTTCCTGACATTTTTCTTGGGCTACTATTACTAGTGATTACCATCTTTATGGTAACTTATGCGTGGTATATGTTACTTTATTAGGTTTATCAAACATTCGTTGTAATCAATACAAGCTTACGCTTTTTAGCACCCCAGCAGCGGCTTAGTACATTGTACTTATTCAAGCCTTGTTGTTTAAACATCTTCATAAAACTATCACGCTTAACTGTTTTCTCAACGACGCCAGATTTTAACTTAATATCAAAGCGGTTTGCCCATTTACGAATCGTACCATGCTTAAAACCAAGCATTTTTTCAGCATCCTGATAGGTCATCCCCTCATCAGCGCAACGTTCTAAAACTTCTCGTGCGCTACAGTTATATTTCTGCTGAATAATGTGTTCAAAACTTCCTGTGTACTGATTTGCCATGACTTGTTCCTCTTTTGTCTAGGTTTATAAAACTCAATGATATGAGTCATTCTAAAAATGTAAACTTAAGTCAAGCTTAAGATTTCTATTAATTTTCAACTTTCTTCACCAAATCGATCCTGAATAAGGACTCTGATGGCATCTAATGCTTCTTCCTGATCATCGCCTTCTGCACTTAAACGAATAGATGTGCCACAACTTGCTCCAAGCATCATTAATCCCATAATACTTTTGCAGTTCGCCTTAACACCGGTTTTCACAACTTCTACCTCAATTTCACTACCAAAACGAAGGGCTAAATTAACCAACTTAGAAGCAGCTCGTGCATGTAGTCCTAATTGATTAATCAATACTAAATCGATCTCTTTCATTTGCGTTTCTTTCACTTATCACCTTCTTCTAATACGATGCACGCCTTTGATGCATCATAAACCCTTTCTGCAAGCTCATCCAAAGATAGCGCCTGCTTATGATATGTCAATGCTTTTAAAAGCATTGGCATATTAAGCCCTGTAATAACTGCCAGATGATAACCACGCATAAATGATTGTGTCACATTTGTTGGCGTTGCGCCAAAAAGATCTGTTAACACCAAGAAGCCATCACAATCAGGCATGCTTTTAAATGCATTCTCAACACGCAGTAATAATTCTGGCTGATCATATGAGCAGGATGAGACCACCTGAATATAGTCTTTCTGGATCTCAACCAGACGCGTCGCTACTTCAAGCATTGATTGGCCAATGCGCCCATGTGTAATCAGTACAATTCCAATCATCCTTTTAACTCCCTATGACCTACAATCACATTATTAAAGTCTGTTTTTAATTGCTCTGCCACCTGCTCAACAACATATACTGATCGATGTTGTCCACCTGTGCAACCAATGGCGATATCAATATAGCTTTTGCCTTGCTGCTGCTGTAATTCACACCACTTCAAAACAAACTTGCTGATATCACCTATCATTTCTAGCACTTGCGGCTGTTTTTGCAAATATTCAATCACATCAAGATCAAGCCCCGTTTGCAAACGCAAACGTTTATCCCAATAGGGGTTAGGTAAGCTTCGAACATCAAAAAGATAATCAGCCTTTTGCGGCATCCCGTATTTAAAGCCAAATGAAAAAACCTTAATCTGAGTGGATAGTTTGTCCCGATTTAAGAGTTTCTGACAGACTATTTCTCTGAGTTCTTGCAAACTTAAGTTGGTTGTATCCAACGTATAGTCTGCAATACTCGCATAGCTTTCCAAAACAGTAAATTCCGCATCGATCGCATGCTCTAAGGTCATTTTATTATCTGAGAAAGGATGACGCCTACGGGTCTCATCATAACGCTTGATCAGTACATTCCTACTGGCCTCAATATACCAATAAGTAATATTCATATGATACTTATCTTGCAAATGTTTAACATGACAGCTTTCATTTGCTAAAAATGAGTGTGGAGCCAATGAAATAACAATATTTTGCTTGTATTGAGGATTATTCAAAACATATGCAAGCGTTTCTTCCAATAAAAATAAAGGTAAATTTTCAATACAGAAAAAACCTTGGTCTTCCAATATACTCAAAACCGTTGACTTGCCAGCACCCGAAACACCAGCTAAAAGCACAACCGATTTGGATGTACTATTCACGAAATTTACACCATTTCCACTCATCATAATTTGCTCAGTTTACCAAAGCTTTTGTATTTACCCTAATCTATTTTGCAACTGCTTAGCACACGCATGCCAAGCTTTATCAAAGACATCAATTTCAATCAAAGGTAAAGCTAAAGTTTGCGCTTTGTTAATATACTTTGGGTCTTTCACTTGCCTATATAGGTAGACAACATGGCTAATGACCGATTGATCTACTGCTTTTTCAACTTGAATAAAGTCTTTTTCTTTATGATGCATAACCGCAAAGTATTGATTGTTACATAAAGAGCCATGATATACATTATTAATGTGAGTAATACCCACCAAATCATCAGCGACTAAATAAAAGCCAAAATACTTAATCAAGTGATAACAAAACTCTGTTTTACCAATATTTGGTGCGCCAATCACTAATAATCCAGTATCGAGGTTATTTGTTACAAGGCTTGCATGCCAGTATCTCATCGGCTCTTCTTTTAAATCTATGTAGAGAATTAAGTGTTACCTAAAAAGAGCTGATAAAGTGCTTCATTTGAATTGGCCGCTTTGATTTTATCAAGCACGCCTTCCTGCTTTAGAAACTTCACTAATTCGGCCATGAACTTAATATGCACATCATTGACGTTTTGCGGAAAGATTGCAGCAATGACAATGCTCACTTTACGATCTTCCTCACCATATTCAATGGTCTCTTCCAAGGTTAATACAGCCAAACGTGTCATCGTTAAGCCTTCAATTCGACAATGGGGCACAGCAACCTCTTTACCAATAGCAGTATTACCAATGCGCTCACGCTCGAAAAGCTTTTGATAAATCGTATCAGCAGTGATATTGATATCATCATCTTTTAATAACTGGCTTAATACTTCGAAAACGCGCTTTTGACTTTGCAATGATGCTTTATTAATAACGCGTTGCGGAGAAATAAATGAAGACAAAAAGTTCATAAGATTTATGATGAATTATTCAACGAAGTGGTACGTTATTCTATCAACGTTCCTCATCAATATCTACTACTTCGTCATCAGCCATTAATGCTTCGGCTTCAGGGCGCTCAGCACGATGATCTTTTAGTTTTTGCTTATGCTTTCTTACTTGAGCATCCAGCTTATCTTGCAACATATCAATAGTTGCATACATATCCTGTGAATCTGACTTAGCCACAAACTCAGTCCCTGGCACATTAATCACGGCTTCAGCCATTTGCTTACCTTTTTCAACCGACAAAATAACACGTGCAGCAATAATATGATCAAAGTGATTGTCAAGCTTACTCAACTTTTCATCAACATATTGCTTTAATGCAGGGGTAACTTCTAAATGACGACCTGTAATTTGAATTTGCATAGTGCAGTCCTCCATTGTATAGCCACGAGTATCGTGGGGGTTTGTAAGTCAACTTTGAATAATTCAAAGATAGCGCCAACAGGCATGAATTGCCAGCAAGTTCAGCATGATTTTATCAATTATTTTCTTGTGATTGTGCTTGATTTTTTGAATTTGTTGGCTCTTGAGCTTTACTCTTATCATTTTCATTTGCATTAAAATAGTTATCTATTTTTTCAGCGCCTTTTTGTGCAGCCTCTTTGGTGTTTTGCCAGCCTTCAGCTGCTAATTTTTTAGTTTTCTCCCAAGCATCATTGCTAGCATCTTTAGTATTTTGCCATCCCTCAGCAGTTGCTGATTTTGTTTTATCCCAGCCTTGCTGTGCATAATCACTCGCCTTATTGGCAGCATCTTTAGCTACTTGCGTCCCTGAGCTTGCTGTATCTGATACATTTTGCTTAAACAGCTCCCAGTTGCTACCAAAATTGCAATCACTGGTTTTTGCTGAGCAGCTTTGTGTCTCCAGATTATCTTCTACTTTAGCCTGATCATTTGCTTTAGCAGTAGTGTCTGCAACACTCAAGCCTGCAGCCAACAAAACAACAACAGGAACCGCAAGATATTTTTTAATTGTCCGCATAATCTATCACGTATTTTTAAAACTTAAGTACATTACCTTTTAGCAAAGCACTCGCTAGAAAGCAAATACAGGTCATGGGTATATGCTTTTTTTGAGTACGAATAAATTTTTTAAAATTATTTTAATATCTTAAGCTTATCTTAATATTGACTTGTGATACTGACTTCACTCAAGGGGATCACGATCACAGAGCAAACTTTTTTCTCTCTCCCTTCTCTTTCAGTATGCCCTGTGATCGTAACCTTGAGACCACGAAATTACCTTGCAGTATACTCCCTCCCTTCTCATCATCTATGTACTGCAAGGTGATCTCTTTTTATCATCATTATTATTTTAGAAAACGTAATCCAGTTATTATGCAATGCCAACTTACTAATTTCAGCTTCACTCATAAAATCACGATATTAACTAGGGAATTAAATGTGCAAACTTCCCTTGTGATAGCGCATCTTTAATCAATTTAACTTGTACTGATAAAGTATCAGCAAAACCATTAGCAACATGCATAGCAGCAGCTGCATTTAATATCAGTGTATCTTGCTTAGCTCCTAACATTTCATTATTTAATAACGATTTTGATTCCGCCAAATTCTGATACAAATCACCTGCTTCTAAGTAATCTAGTCTGCCACGCACAAATCCAAGCTGCTCTGGATGCAAACTAAACTCAGTGACTTCATCATGCTCAAGTTTAATCACTTTATTGGCTCCACAAACTGAAAACTCATCCATCCCATCACCATATACAACATAGGCATACGTGACACCTAGGTTTTTAAGTGCATAAAGATACGGCTTAAGTAAGCGTTCATCATAAACTCCTGCAACGATTCTTTTAACCTGCATCGGATTTAACAATGGTCCCAACACATTAAAAAAGGTACGCTTACCCTCTTTAGCAAAGCGCTGGCGCACATTAACCACTTTGGCAAAAATCGGATGAAAAAATGGCGCAAACAAAAATACCAGTCCTTGCTCTTTTAGCAAGCTCAATGCCGTTTCTGGGTTATCAGGAATTTCAACATTAAGTTTTTGCAAGAAATCAAAACTACCACACTTTGACGTTGCCGAACGATTACCATGTTTGGCAACCTTAGCACCTAACTCATGCACCATTAATGCGCTTAGTGTTGAATAATTTAAGGTTCGACAACCATCACCACCCGTACCAACAATATCGACTGTTTCAGCAAAAGGATTTTCCATTCTAATACTATAACTTAGAAATGTCCGTGCTAATTCAAAAAGTGTTTGCTCTTCATATAGCTCAGCATCTATCTGTTGAATGATTTGATACTGCTGATCTTCACTTGTTTCATCACTTAGCAGCTGATTGACTAATGATTCAATCTCCACAATCTCACCTTCTTTTATTTTTTATTTTTTATTCTTTACACTCTATTCTAAAGCTTTAAATTTGTTTCGTCTGCTTTTGGGGCGTATACAATATATCGCTATGCTTTTATTTTTCAAAAACAGCGATAGACTCAACATGTGTCGTATGTGGAAACATATCCATTACACCCGCTGAAAGCAGTTTATAACCCTTTTCATTAACTAAAATGCCAGCATCACGCGCCAACGTTGCTGGATCGCAGGATACATAGACAATACGCTCTGGGTTAATTTTTTCAATTTGTTTACATACCATCTCAGCACCAGCTCTGGGTGGATCCAATAATAACTTATTAAACTCATTTTCCACAATCCACTTATGTTTTGAAATATCTTCAAACAAATTCACGGGATAAAAAGCAACATTATCTATGCTATTGCGCTTAGCATTCTCCATAGCGCGCATCGTCATTGCTTCATCGCCCTCGACACCCACAACAAATTTGGCTTTTGTTGCCAACGGCAAACTAAAATTACCCAAACCACAAAACAAATCAAGTACGGTATCATTATTTGACACTTCTAATAACGCTATCGCCTGTTTTAACATTTTACGATTAATATCATGATTAACTTGTGTGAAGTCATTTGGCTCAAAATAAATAGTTACACCATAATCTGTCAAATGATAGGAAAGTGTCTGTGGTTCTTGCGTTAACTCTGGGTATAAGCGTGTTATCGTATCAGGTCCCTTAGCCTGCAAATATATCCAAAACCGCTGCGCTTTAGCAAATTCAGTTAACTTAGCTAAATCCTCATCAGTAAATGCACTTAAGTGACGGATAATCAATGCAGTTACCTGATCATCTACAGCCACTTCAATTTGTGGAATCTCTTTATAATTTGACAAGCTAAACACTAAGTCTTGTAACAAAGTTAGATTTTTGCCCACACTCGGATGCAGTACTTCACAGTGATTAATATCAGCAAGAAAACGTCCATCACGCTCCCTAAAGCCAACAAGCACTTTACCTTTTTTGTGCACATAGCGCACACCTAATCGTGCTTTAGTACGATAACCCTCGTGTGAGCTTGAGCGTAAAGGCGCTATACGCTCAAGAGGCTCAAGACCTTGCCCGAAGTGCTTAAAATGATTCAGCAATTTTTCCTCTTTAAATGCAATCTGCGCCTCAGGTGCGACATGTTGAAAAGAACAACCACCACACATCTCAAAATACTCACATGGCGGAGCAACTCGTTTGGCACTTGGCTTTAGAACTTGTACCAGTTTACCTTCATCATAATTTGATTTTGATAAAGTATATTCAAACGCGACCTCTTCACCTTCTAAAGCAAATGGAATAAAAGTTGTTTTACCGTCAATTTTAGCAATTCCACGTCCTTCATGTGACAGGTTGGAAATAGTGGCATTGAATACACCGCTAGGAAAGTTTTTCTTAATTCGTCTTGGCATTCGGTTGCAAATAAGCATGATTTTAAATGTGCGTTAGTTTAGCAACTGCATATAAAATGTCATTGTTTTTTGATCTTTTTAATGCTTTTCACTGTAAAACGCTTGTTCTTTGCTAAGGTGCTGTTTAAGCTAATGAGGTTCGATTTAACACGTTAATCATTAAAAATGGAGTAAATATGAAGAAGTTAACCACTATCGCATTATCACTTTTAGCCGGCAGCGCATTAGTCTCTGGCGCTTTTGCTGATGCAGCTAAAGCGGCACCTGCTACTGCTCAACCAGCCAACACAGCTGCAACAGCACAAAACAATGCAGCAGATGCAAGCTATACCATTGGTTATTCTATTGGCAAAAACATGACTGAACAATTAAAGCAACAACAAGTTAGCCTAAATACTGATGATCTTCAACAAGGTTTTGTGGCAGGTATTGAAGGTAGCAAGCCTAAACTAAGCCAAGAGCAAATGGAGCAATCAATGCAAGCTTTCCAAAAAGAAATGGAAGCTAAAATGAAAGCCCATGAAGAAGCAGCACAAGCCGAAGCAGCCAAAGCAAAAGCCAAGCTTGATGCAGCAAAAGCAGAAACAGCAAAGACACCTGCTGATAGCGCTAAAAAGGCAGTTGACGCAACAAGTGCTGCAGCAAACTAAGCGTTCTAATTAGCGCAATTATCTTCAGGCCCCACTATTGGGGCTTTTTTATGGAAGAAATTTACTATTTGAGCATGAACCTTTTTCCTTTTAGCAACAACTTTGCTATAGTTCGGAAAGATTATTTTTATTAACTGAAAACATGGAGCTTTATTCATAATGCGTATGTCAAAAAAAATCATCGTAAGCACGCTTGGTGCTGCACTTTTTGCCACTGTTTTAGCAGGTTGTTCACAATCTGATTCAAAGGATTCAGCAAAAGCGACTCCTGAAGCAACAAAAACGGTTGCAACACAACCTACAACAACAAAACCAACAACTGCTGATACTAAACAAAGTGAAGCAACCCTACTTAACAATGTGAGCTATACCTTAGGCTATAGTGTCGCAGGAAACGTCAGTGCACAATTAAAAGCACAAGGTGCCACACTTGATAATGCACAAGTTCTAGCTGGCTTTAAAGCCGGGATTTCCAACGAAAAAGGTAAATTCTCGCAAGAGCAGATGCAAACCATTATGCAAACATTCCAAAAAGACTTAATGGCAGCACAAGAGAAAAAACAAGTAACTTCTGTTCTAGAAAATGCCAAAGCACTTCTTTCAAATGAGCAAACACCTACCATTGGACCAAAAGACGCCAAGGTTGCTGTGATTGAATTCTTTGATTACCAATGTGTGTTCTGTCACAAAGTAGCGCCTATTATGGAAAAAGTAATGGATGCTAATCCAAATGTAAAATATATCTTCAAAGAATTCCCAATCTTTGGTCAACGTTGGGAAGCATCACAATATGCTGCTGAAATGGGTATTGCTGCTTATATGCTAAATGGTGCTGAAGGCTACTTGAAATATCATAATGCCGTTTTCGCTAGTGGCGTTGATGAAGGCAAATTAACCGTCAAAGATGTTAATGATGCTGCAAAAAAAGTAGGTGTTGATGTTGCAAAAGCCGAAAGCCTAATCAAAGAGAAAAAAGTCACTGACAATATTGCAGCGGACATGAAGCTTGGCTTTGATAAGTTAGGCATTCAAGGTACACCTGCAATTATCGTTATGCCACTATCCGGTGCGACTACTGCTAATACAACAGTTATCCCTGGCTTTGCTCAACAAGATGCAATTCAAGCAGCAATTAATAAAGCGCAAGGCAAATAACTCTATTGGGCGTAGACAATACGCCTCTTAAATTTTTCAATTATTTTCTCATGACTTGTTTTATATCAACTCTGATATTTCACTAGCCTTTTTACACAAAAAACGCTACCCTATTTTGACTTTTTGCTAGGCTAATAAACGATCTATTGCAAATCAAACATGCTTAGCAACAAATGCAAATCATACAATGAATAAAATCAGGTAACTAAAAAATGACAGACAGCGCGATTGAGAATCCCGTAAAACAACATAAAAAAGTATACATTAAAACACTTGGCTGCCAGATGAATGAATATGATTCATTACGCATGAATGAAGTTTTAGGCGAGCATTTTAATACCAGTAAAACCGAAGATTATAGCGAGGCGGATATTATTCTTATTAACACCTGCTCGATCCGTGAAAAAGCTCAAGAGAAAGTCTTTCACGAGCTAGGACGTTGGAAAAATCTTAAGAATAAAAACCCTGAGCTTGTCATCGGTGTTGGTGGCTGTGTCGCGTCACAAGAAGGCGAAAACATCATTAAACGCGCGCCTTTCGTGGATATCGTTTTTGGTCCTCAAACCATTCACCGCTTACCTCATTTGATTAAACAAAAACAAAAAACCGATATTTCGCAAGTTGATATTTCTTTCCCTGAAGTGGAAAAATTTGACCACCTGCCAGCACCAAAAGCTGAAGGCGCTAAAGCATTTGTCTCGATTATGGAAGGTTGTGATAAATACTGCTCTTATTGCGTCGTGCCATATACCCGTGGACCTGAGGTTAACCGCCCATTTGAAGATGTGTTAGCAGAATGCGCTATTTTGGCTGAGCAAGGCGTTAAAGAAATTACACTTTTAGGTCAAAACGTTAATCACTATCTTGGCAAAATGGCTTCTGGTGACACAGCTGATCTTGCGTTACTTATTCATTTTATTGCAGCGATTGATGGCGTTGAGCGTATTCGCTTTACTACTTCTCACCCAGTTGAGTTTTCAGACAACCTCATTAATGCTTATGCTGAAGTGCCACAATTAGCAAATCACTTACACTTACCGGTGCAACATGGCTCAGACCGCATATTAACAGCGATGAAGCGCAATCATACGATTCTAGAATTCAAACAAAAAATTCGTAAACTTCGCAAAGTTCGTCCAGATATTACCATTTCTTCTGACTTTATCGTTGGCTTTCCAGGTGAAACTGAAGAAGACTTTGAGAAATTAATGGACCTTGTGAAAGACGTTCAATTTGATCAATCTTTTAGTTTCATCTATAGCAAACGCCCTGGAACGCCTGCGGCAAACTTAGCGGATGACACACCTGTTGAAGTTAAAAAAGAACGTTTAAAGCGCCTGCAAGATCAGCTTAATCATAATGCAATGATTATTAGCCGCCAAATGGTTGACTCAACGCAGCGCATTTTAGTGGAAGGCGTTTCCAAGAAAGATGATAAGGTGCTTGCAGGACGCACAGAAAATAATCGCATCGTTAACTTTGCTGGTGATTCTAGTTTAATTGGTCAATTAATTGATGTTAAAATCATTGAAGCTTTACCACATTCACTACGCGGAGAAATTATTTAGCTTCATGAAATCAATACAATTTTATCTTGAGCCAGATAGCGCACAAATGCTTGCTAAGCTTTGTGGCAATTTAAACGAAAATTTACACTTAATCGAAAAATATTTAGCCGTTGAAATCATTCAACGCGGCAATAATTTCCGTATTGTGGGCCCTAAAACAGCGATTAAGGATGCACAAGAATTTCTAGAAGAACTTTATGAAAAACTTGTTAATGATGTCCAGTTTGAACTTAATAACAAAGAGCTTAATATCGCGCTTAACACCCTTGCTAAAAGAGAACAAGCGGATACAAAAGAAAAATTTATTCCTGAATTTCAAGTGATGATTGGTTCACGCCCTATTAATCCACGCACGGTTAATCAAGAACGTTATTTAAAGCGTATCCAAGAAAATGATATTAACTTTGGTATAGGTCCCGCAGGCACTGGTAAGACTTATCTGGCAATGGCATGTGCTGTTGCTGCCTTTGAAAAAGGTCTTGTTAAACGCTTGGTACTTGTGCGCCCTGCGGTTGAAGCAGGTGAAAAGTTAGGCTTTTTACCTGGTGATTTAGCGCAGAAAGTTGACCCTTATTTACGTCCAATGTACGACGCATTATATGATCTGATGGGTGTTGAGCGTGTTGGCAAGTTAATTGAGAAACAAATCATTGAGATTGCCCCCTTAGCCTATATGCGTGGGCGCACGATTAATGATTCATTTATTATTCTTGATGAAAGTCAAAACACAACCAAAGAACAAATGAAAATGTTCTTAACGCGTATTGGCTTTAATTCAACCGCAATCGTCACCGGTGATATTACTCAGGTTGACTTACCCAAAGGTGTTACCCCTGGACTTCGCCATGCCATTGAAGTACTTGCCGGTGTTGAAGGAATCAGCATGACATTCTTTGAAACAATTGATGTCGTACGCCACCCGATTGTCCAACGTGTTGTTGCCGCTTATGATGTGTATGAACAACATCATAGTCAGGATTATTAATGACATGCTTGAGATTGATATTAACAATTCTCGTGCGCTTTATCTTCCTGCTGAGGATAAACTCAATACTTGGGCAGAACACACTTTAAAACTCCTTAACAAAGCTCAGGCGATTATCAGTATTGAAGTTGTTAATTCTGATGAGATGCAACATTACAATAATACCTATCGCGCCAAAGACAAGCCAACCAACATCCTCTCCTTTCCATTTGAGGCACCTCCTGGACTACCCACGAATAATGAAACTGAGCATTTTCTAGGGGATTTAATAATATGTCCTGAAGTTTTGCAAAAAGAAGCAAAAGAGCAGCATAAATTGCTTGATGCTCACTGGTGCCACATTCTAATCCATGGCATACTGCATTTAGTTGGCTATGACCATATTGATGAAGAGGATGCCCTTGAGATGGAGAGCATAGAAATCGCTTTATTGGCAAAGCTTGGTATTGATAACCCTTATGTTGAGAAATAGTAAACAATGGACGAAAAACAGACGAAAAACGATAACGCTGAACATTCTCAAACTTGGCTTGAAAAAATAGCCGCAACCATTTTAATGCCGCACAGCCCTTCTGACTTTTTAGTTCTTGTTAATCTTGCTGTCAAAAAAGGTACAATCGATAGCGAATCGCGAGACATGATCAAAGGGGTATTAAATGTCGCCTCATCGTCAGTTGGTGATATCATGATTCCTCGCACGCAAATGGCGACGATCCATGCAGGTATGACCAACAAGGAAATCATTCAAACGATTGTTAATTCTAGTCATACACGTTTACCTTTATTCTCTGAAAATCGTGATGATATTCTTGGGATACTTCATACCAAAGATTTATTAAAAGTGGTACTTGAACACAAAGACTTTAGTGTTGAACATTTGAAACCAATATTGCGCAATGCAATTTTTGTGCCTGAAAGTAAAAAACTTGATGCCTTATTACGTGATTTTAAAACCAGCCACAATCATCTTGCCATTGTTGTTGATGAATATGGTGTCATCTCAGGACTTGTCACGATTGAGGATATTCTAGAAGAAATCGTTGGTGACATTGAAGATGAGTTCGACCAAGAGGCCACACAAATTATCAAAATAAATGAACATGAGTTTAGCATCGATGCATTGACTGAAATTGAAGACTTTAATGACTTTTTTGATGCCAATATTGATGACAGTGAATTTGACACCATTGGCGGGCTTATTATCAATAAATTAGAACATCTACCTGAGGTGGGTGAAGAAGCAACTATTGGGCAGTTTACCTTTAAAGTAACAGCAGCTGACAAGCGTCGCGTGCGTGCACTGCATGTGATTATCAATCAAGAATAAGCTCACTGTTATACTATGTCTTTCATTATAAATACACTTTTAGCACTCATTGTCGGTGCACTTTTAACCCCATCATTTTCACCGATTGGCTTTAGTATTTTTGCCTTTATTTCGCTTATACTTTTTATGCAAATTCTGCAAAGGCAACATAGCGCGCGCTCTAGTCTTTGGCTTGGGTATTGTTATGGAATTGGTTTTTTTGGCTCAAGCATCTCATGGATTTATGTCAGCATCCATGCCTTTAGTCAATCAGTGTTTTTAGGTGTTACACTAACCATTGTTTTTATCTTATTCTTAAGTCTATTCTTTTTAGCGTTTGGTTATGCTTATGCCAAACTTCAGAAAAAGCACTTCATTTACAGAGTTTTGTTATTACCCGTTATATGGTTGATACTAGAGCTCCTACGCACGCACCTTTTTACCGGCTTTCCATGGGTGTTACTTGGCTATTCACAAACACATACTTTCTTAGCAAGTTTCGCCCCCATTGGCAGCGTTTTTCTGGTGGGTTTTATCATATGCTTTATATCGATATGCATAAGTGAAGTAATTAACCATATCCGTCAACCAAAAATTGCGATTTCAATGACTATCAGCATTATTGCCACCTTGGTTATTGCTTGGTCTTTGCAGCAAATCAAGTGGACGAAAAGTGACGGCATTGAAAAAAGTGTCAGTATCCTCCAAGGTAACTTTATTCAGGATCAAAAATGGGATCCTAGCATGCTGCAAACGATTATCAATTATTACTACACCACTACCAGAAACAACCCAGCTGATCTGGTTTTTTGGCCTGAGAACTCTATTCCAACCTTTAAAACATTTATCGAGCCTTTTTTACGCCAAGTAGATGACTTAGGTGATATACAGCACAGTGCCATTTTAGTGGGCACCGTCGCATTAAATGCTAAAGAACAATACTTCAACTCTGCCTTTGTCTATGGCTTAGGCTCTGGTCACTATTATAAACATCACTTAGTGCCATTTGGTGAGTACTACCCTTTTGCTTATTTCCTTGAACCATTTATGACATATTTTAATATTCCAATGTCAAGCTTTACCAAAGGCAATGAGGTACAGCCTTTGCTTAAAATGAACGGTTTAAGTGTCGCGTTATTTATCTGCTATGAAATTGCATATCCATCTGAGGTGCGCGCGCAATTACAAAATGCTGATATTATTGCCGTTATTAGTGATGATGCGTGGTTTGGAGACTCTCTTGCGCCTTGGCAACACGAAGAAATTTCACAAATGCGTGCAATTGAAACTGGACGCTATATCATTCAAGCAACTAATAATGGTGTCACCTCAATTATTAATCCTGAAGGTCAAACCATTGCAAGTCTACCGCGCAATGAACAAGCCGTATTAAAAGGTAAGGTTTACGGCATGCAAGGACAAACACTGTGGATGGTCTATGGGTTATTACCCGTTACACTATTATCTTTAGTTTTTATGCTGATTGCATTTATTGTTTATCTATACAAAAGAAAGCGCACTTAACAGCAGAAATTCTATTAAACTTTTTCATACTAATATAGACTTAACATCATTGATTGGTAAAGTTTCTATTTTTGATGAACCAACAACAATTTTGTGATCAGTTTCAGTTATATGATCTTCAACCTGATCTTTTAAACAAACTTTGTATCACCTTTAATAGCAGCACTTTTTTTGCACGCTTCCTTAGCCAAAACCCTAAGTACTTTATTAACATCAACTGGCTTAAAGTCGACATTCTAGACGATATTACCCATGAAATTACTGCCTTATTTTCAGCATGTGAGATAAATGAGACAAATGAATCATTACCCAAAGCTTTACGCCTATTACGTCAACGCGTGCATGCTAAGCTTGTTTTTCAGCAGCAGCATCAATACATTCAATTTACACAGATTGCCAATATTATTTCATTGACTGCCAAAGAAATTCTGCGTCAAACTGAGCAATATTTACGACAACAAGTCACCCTAGAGCGTAAGCTTAGCCAAATGCCAGATAATTTGGCAATTATCACCATGGGTAAGTTAGGCGGCAATGAGCTTAACTTCTCCTCTGATATTGACCTTGTGTTTATTCAAACAAGCAACTTGCCACTATTAAGACAATCTGGCAGCGAATATAGTCCTATGCGTTTTTATACCGAACTTGGACAACGTTTGATTGCATTACTTAATGATATCACGATTGATGGCTTTGTTTATCGCATTGATATGCGTTTACGCCCCTTTGGTGATGGCGCCCCCTTAATTACTGAGTTTGATAGTTTTAAACATTACCTTATCCATCATGCACGTGATTGGGAACGTTATGCTTATATCAAAGCAGATATTTTACACCCAAACACCCACTTCACACATGAACTAAAGCATAATATTTATCGGTTTGTATATCGCCACTATCACGATTATCGCATGCTCAATGCCATTCGTGATATGAAGCACAAGATAGTCACTGAGATGAAATCCAATACACTAAAAAACAATATCAAACTAGGACGTGGTGGTATTCGTGAGATTGAGTTTATCTGTCAGTGTTATCAGCTTGTTTATGGTGGTCAGAATATTACCTTACAAACCAATCAGCTGGTAACAGCGCTAGATGCTTTGCAAAAAGCCGATATTCTACCTGCGACTCAAACGACCGAATTATACGCACACTATGTATTTTTGCGTGATGTCGAGAACGCATTACAAATGTTTGACGATCAACAAACACACCAATTGCCGGATACAGCGTTTACACAAAAAAATGTTGCCAACTTAGTTGGTTATGATTCTTGGCAAACATTAACGCACAAAATAGAATCAATACGCGCAAATGTAAGTGCATTATTTGATGAATTAACACGCTTTAATACATTAGCCTCAAATAATAACGACATTATGACGGTCGCCAATCTTGAAAAAACAACTGATATAACAGTCAAGATTAATGAGGATAACGCTACGCAAATTGAAATAGATCAATTCTTTTTACAATATCAAAACCAAATATCAGAAGATGTGCTGCCAGCCATCAAACATTTATTACAGCTATGCTTACATACCCACCCTCATCTTATTAAGCATATACTGGTACTTCTTAACAATTTAAGTAAACGCCAAACTTACTTGTTTCTGCTATTAGAGCATCAAGCACGTCATTTAGATTTCTTAGAGCTTCTCAACAAAGGACAGCGCATTATTGAAATGCTCACTGAACACCCTTTTTTATTAGAGCGTGCATTGATTTATAAGACGCATGATGATGTTTACTTAGATATTGATTATTTGCGCAATAACTTACGTATTTATTTACAAGCAATCGACATTCAAGATATCGAAGCTTTTTTAGAAAGTTTACGACGTTTTCGCTTAGAGCAAGTATTTAATATTATTGTCAGCGAATCACGTGGACATATTTCATTGATGGAATCTAGTGATCTTTTTAGCCATCTAGCCACTGTAATCATTGAAGCAGTGCTTGATGGCGCGTGGCGCGAAGTGTTTCAATATAGTGATATCACCGAAAATTTGCAAACCTTATACAAACAATCTTTAGGTGTTATCGCTTATGGCAAACTCGGTGGACTTGAACTTAGTGTTGCCTCTGACTTAGATTTAGTTTTTGTTCACGATCGTATGAGCACTGAGCTATCACCACACTTATTTGTACGCGCGGTGCAGAAGTTTATCCATTTCATGCAAATTAAAACCTATCACGGCACCTTATATGAGGTTGATTTACGACTACGTCCTCAAGGTGATAATGGCTTTATTGTGCCAAGCTTTGAGTCTTACTGCCAGTACTTAAAAACCTCGGCATGGACATGGGAGCATCAGGCTTTAACACGCGCACGTATGATTTATACATCTGATGATTTAACACATAAATTTAATGCACTTAGATCCAACGTAATTTATCAGAAACGTGATCTAGAACAGCTCAAAAAAGATATTGTTGATATGCGTCACAAAATGCGTGAGCATCTACTCAAAGTTAATGCGCAAGAGTTTGACCTTAAACAAAGCATTGGCGGCATGATTGATATTGAATTTATTGCCCAGTTTTTTGCACTTTTTTATAGCCATAAAGTCCCTTTTGTCTGCTATTACAGCGATAGTATCCGCATTATCCAAACCATGGAAAGTGCACGTTTAATCGATATTAAAATCGCTAATACATTAATTAAACATTACTGTTATTTTCGTGATTTAGGATTTAAACGCTATCTTGATAAACAATCAAGTATTGTGCCACTTAATAGCTGCCAACAACAAGCAGATGAAGTCAAGAAAATCTGGTTAAGTCTGTTTTCTTAATAAAATAAATAAAGATTATGAGCGTGAAGTAATTTCTACTAAGTGATAACCAAATTGCGTTTTAACTGGGCCGTGTACTTTACCAACCTCTTCAGAGAAAACCACTTTATCAAATTCAGGAACCATCTGACCTGGTCCGAATGAACCTAATTCACCACCGTTTCTGCCTGATGGGCATAGTGACTTATCAGCAGCCGCTTTTGCAAAGTCTGTACCTGCTTCAATTTCTTTCTTTAAAGCTTCACATTCTGCTTCTGTTTGAACGAGGATGTGACGTGCTGATGCTTGTTTCATATTGTTCTCCATATTGGTTTATACTAAATTAATACGCCTTGGAGTGTACCGAATCACTCATTAAAAAACAATGAAAAAGCGTGCAAGTTGTTTATACCTATCACAAATCATTTTGCGATGTTTAGTTGCAAAGTAGTTTTCGAGGGTTTGCCCCAGCTCAATTGCAGGTAATAGCCGACCCTATTACCCAAATTCAATTTGGTAAAAGCACGGGAAATGCAAAGCAAGAAATTTTGTAAAATGACTTGTGATGGGTATATCACGTTAATTGAATAGCACTTAAGCGATGTGTTTGCTGACAAAAAAACCAATAAATAGCTGTCATAAACATGCCTAGCGCGCAAAAAATCATGACATAACTAAACGCATGCAGCGTAATCGTAGAGTGAGCACTGAGCTCAAACACATTTGAAAACGTTGCTAACAAGGTTGCCACCCATGCAACGGCAAAAGCACTTGATAGCTGAATAACCGCACTCATAATGACACTACTAACACCAATTTCGTTATCATTAACCGTACTATAAATACTCGAATTAGTGACCATCGTAAAACAACCAAATGAAGCACCAATAACTGCTAGCAAACCTAAATAAAGTACGAAATCAAAATAACTAAACAACCATGATAACCCGAGATAGCTTAAACACATAAGAGCAATGATAATAAGCATATAACGATATAGTCCAAGCGCTTTCAAAATTGGCTTGACCACACGTTTAACAAGCCATGCAGGGACCATAAACGCCATAAAAGCAAGCCCTGCCTCAAAAGCACTAAAGCCATGATGAATCTGCAAATACAATGGCAGCATAAACATCAGCCCCATCGTTGATAAGCGCACCATAACACTTGCTAACACTAAGGCATTAAAGCTTTGATGACGAAAAATATTAAGGTTCACAATCGCGCCCTGCTGTTTATATCGCGCATAGATCAAATATAATAGCAATAACACGATAGCAAAGATTAAAATTACGCCTTTCAGGCTATTTGAAATCGAATGATCGATAACGGTATCTAACACAAACATAAAAAATGCGATAGATATACCAAGCAAGATAAATCCTAGATAATCAAAACCAAAGTCTTGTTTTTTGCCATCTATTTTAGGAACAAATCGCCAAGCCAATGCTAATGCAAATAAGCCAATAGGCACATTGATAAAGAAAATATAACGCCAATTAAGATAAGTTGTAATCCCGCCACCAATCAAAGGTCCCAACATAGGTCCTATGGTTAAAATACTCCCCACAATCGTCATTGCATATAGCAGATTTTTCTTATATACACGCACCAGTATCATCCGTGCTACCGGCATCGTAAATGCACCAAAAAAACCTTGTAATGCGCGAGATGCTACAAGCATTAGTAAATTGGTCGATAAGCCACAAAGTACAGACGATAGAATAAATCCTATGGCTGAGATGAGCAATATTTTCTTTGTGCCAAAGCGCTCCGCCACCCACGTTGATGCTGGTACAAACAACCCTAAAGTTAACAAATAAACGGTAATAGCAACTTTTAAACTAATCGGGTTAACATCAAATGACGTCGCCATTTGTGGCAAAGAAGTATTTAATGCACTGCCATCAACAAGCTCCATGAGCATAACAATAGCAACGGCATATGCCACAAAAGGCTTTTGGTCACTCATAGTGCGCCTTCAAATCCTAATTGTCGCCATGCTTCGAACAGCATAATTGCCGTAGCATTAGAGAGATTTAAACTGCGACTATTTGCTAACATCGGCAATTTGATTTGCGTTTGACTCAACTGATCTCTGACTTCTTGCGGCAGTCCTCGACTTTCAGGCCCCAAAAGTAAGATATCATCTTTTTGAAACTCAACTTGATGATAGTATTGATTGGCTTTTGTTGTACATGCCCATATTCGCTTATCAGCATGTGCCTCAACAAAACGTTGAAAGTTCTTGTATCTAAGCACTGCGGCAAACTCATGGTAATCCAATCCAGCGCGACGCAACTTCTTATCATCCAGATCAAAACCCAACGGCTCAATCAAATGCAGCTTTGCCCCAGTATTGGCACACAAACGAATAATATTTCCAGTATTAGGCGGAATCTCGGGCTCATATAGTGCAATATGAATCATATTATCAAAACTCTATAAATGTATTGCGGACTATTGTATACCAGACACAAGACTTTTGCAGGCTTTACATGCACCAAGTAATGATATACCGCTCATAAATGAAGAGAGTAATTATCTGAAGTTACGCACTTTTTCTATTTCAACACCCCGCCTCGCAAGCTCGGCACCCCTCTTGAAAAGCATAGGTTTATAGGGATCTTTTCTATTCATTTAATTCTTCTCCTTGTAAAGTCTGAAAG
>NZ_JBXTEF010000101.1:0-8781 GCF_057495195.1 Cysteiniphilum sp.
GCCAGTAGTTCAATTGGTAGAGCAGCGGTCTCCAAAACCGCAAGTTGGGGGTTCGAGTCCCTCCTGGCCTGCCAAATAAATTGACTTGAACGGCGTGTTAATCTGTGTTAAGATTGCACGCCGTTTTTGTTTGTAGTGGGAAATGAGGCTTCTAGATGAAAGATTCAGTAACTAAAAAAGTGTGGACAACCACAACTAAAAAAGCTGATATGCGTCAAATAAGTAGCGCTAATAATAAGATGTTGTGGTTATTGATGGTGATCATCGCTGCAATCATTGTTTTTTCGAGTATGTATTTCTCGCTTTTTACCGAATCATCTGCATTGATGGCGGTACTTATTATCGTTGGTGTTGTTGTTTTATTGGCAATTGGTAGACAAACAAATCAAGGTGCAAAAGGCTGGCAATTTGTTTTAGAGGCTAGGTTGGAGATGCGCAAAGTTGTATGGCCAACACGTCAAGAAACGATTAACTCAACACTGATTGTCTTGGCAATTGTTGCTGTGGCATCGGTTATTATTTATTTTGTGGGTATGCTGTTTATGTACCTTATTCAAGCGATATTAAGTTAAGAGGTTGTTTATGTCTGCGGATGAGAAAGATGTACCAAATGAGCAAATCGAGACAGAAGCTACTCAGCCAGATATGGAAGTAGAGAGTGGTGGCAAAAAGAGATGGTATGTTATTCAGGCTTATTCGGGTTATGAAAAGCGTGTTAAATCTCAGATTGAAGAGAAAATAAAACTGGAAGGCTTAGAGCATTTTTTTGGCAAGATATTAGTTCCAACTGAAGAAGTGGTTGAGATGAAAGCTGGGCAAAAGCGTAAAAGTGAGCGTAAGTTCTTTCCGGGTTATGTTTTGATTCAGATGGAAATGGATGAGGCCGCTTGGCAGCTTGTGCGCCGCACGCCACGTGTTAGTGGTTTTGTTGGTGGAACGAGTGAACGCCCAATGCCGATTAGCAATGTTGAGGCTGAAAGAATTTTAGGCACATTAAAAACAGGTGCGGATAAAACAGCACCGAAACCACGCACTACGTTTCAAGTTGGGCAAGTGGTTCGTGTGTTGGATGGTCCGTTTGCTGACTTCACTGGTGTGGTTGAAGAAATTAACTATGAAAAATCGCGTGTGCATGTTGCGGTTTCAATTTTTGGGCGTTCTACACCTGTTGAGCTTGAGTTCTCACAGGTTGAGAAAGACGCTTAGGCGTTTATCACTGTAATAAACCAGTGATATGAGGTGCTTAATACTAGATGTTAAGCAAAAAATAATAGGGAAGCTATTTGTGAAAATAGCGTTATACCCAAAGTAGGAGTAAATAATGGCAAAGAAAGTACAAGCTTATATTAAGCTTCAGGTAAAAGCAGGGCAAGCAAACCCTAGCCCTCCAATTGGTCCAGCATTGGGTCAGCACGGTGTTAATATTATGGAATTCTGTAAAGCATTTAATGCGCAGACGCAAAAAATGGAACAAGGTGCGCCGGTTCCTGTTGTGATTACTGTGTATAGCGACAGAAGTTTCACATTTACAATGAAAACACCGCCGGCTTCATTCTTGTTAAAGAAGGCTGCTAAGATTAAATCTGGTAGTTCAAACCCTTCTAAAGATGTTGCAGGTACGGTTAATCGTGAGCAATTAGAAGAAATCGCTAAGACAAAAGAGCCTGATTTAACAGCAGCTGATATGGATGCTGCGGTTAGAACAATTGCAGGTAGTGCGCGTAGCATGGGTCTTAAAGTTGAGGGGGTTGAATAATGGCTAAGTTATCAAAAAGAATGAAATCTTTGGCTGAAAAAGTAAATAAATTAGATGCGTATTCAGCAACTGATGCATTCAACCTTTTAAAAGAACTTTCAAAAGTTAAATTCAAAGAATCTATCGATGTTGCGGTAAACCTAGGTGTTGACCCACGTAAATCTGATCAAGTTGTGCGTGGTGCCTCTGTGTTGCCAAATGGTACAGGTAAAACAGTTCGCGTTGCTGTATTCACGCAAGGTGAGAATGCAGTCAAGGCAACTGAAGCTGGTGCTGATATCGTTGGTATGGATGATTTGGCTGCTGAAGTTAAGAAAGGCAACATGGATTTTGATGTTGTGATTGCAACACCTGATGCAATGCGTGTGGTTGGTCAGCTAGGTCAAATTCTTGGTCCTAAAGGTTTAATGCCAAACCCTAAAGTTGGTACGGTAACAACTGATGTTGCTCAAGCAGTTACTAATGCAAAAGCAGGTCAGGTTCGCTTCCGCGTTGATAAAGCAGGTATCGTGCATACAACAATCGGCAAAGCTGATTTTGAGCCAGCCGCTTTACAGCAAAACTTAGAAACGCTTTTGGCAGATCTGAAAAAACTTAAGCCTGCAACAGCAAAAGGCGTCTATATTAAGAAGATCACAGTGTCTAGTACAATGGGTCCTGGGATTATGCTTGACATGAGTACAATCGAGGTTTAAGATAACGAGCCTTTTTTGTGTGCCTTGGTGCGATTTTGTGCTAAGGACTTAAACAAGTTTCTTTGGGTCGCTACTTAATGTCATGTTAAGTCAGTGATGTCAAAGACCGTAGGTGTGATCGCAAGATCGCTTAATTTCCTACGCAGACGGTGCGTGTGACCTTTGAAGAGAATAAAATTTTTTATTTGGTTTCAAACATCGTATTAAATAATAACGTAGACAAAAACAAGAGGATTAGCTAATGGCGCTAAAGCTTGAAGATAAAAAAGCGATTGTGGCAGAAGTTGCCGAACAGGCATCCTTGGCATTGTCTGCAGCGGTAGCTGATTACCGCGGCTTGACTGTGAATCAAATGAGTGATTTACGCAAACAGGCTCGTGAATCAGGTGTGTACTTGAAAGTTGTTCGCAATAACTTAGCAAGAATCGCATTTAAAGGAACTGAGTTTGAGTGCATGAATGATGCGCTTGTTGGTCCTTTAGTATTGGCTTTCTCGAAAGAAGAGCCAGGCGCGGCGGCTAAATTATTCAAAAGTTTTATGAAAGATCATAAAGCTTTTGAAGTGAAAAACTTAGCAATGGGCGGTGAGTTGTTTGGCGCGGATAAGCTAGAAGAAATGTCTAAGCTTCCAAGCAGAAACGATGCGCTTGCGTTATTGTGCAATGTATTACTTGCACCTGTTACCAAGTTTGTGCGTACAGCTAACGAGATTCCAGCGCAAGCTGTTCGTGTATTCGCTGCTGTTGGTGATGCAAAATAAAAACCACTTTTCGTTTTTGAAATTAAATTATTTAATAGGAGTATATAATGGCTATTACTAAAGAAGATATCCTAAATGCAGTTGCTGAAATGAGCGTTATGGATGTTTGTGAATTGGTTAAAATGATGGAAGAAAAATTCGGTGTTTCTGCACAAGCTGCTGTTGCAGTTGCTGCACCTGCTGCAGGGGACGCTGCCGCTGCAGAAGAAAAAACTGAATTTGACGTTGTTTTAGTTGATGCAGGTTCTAACAAAGTTGGCGCGATCAAAGCGGTTCGTGCAGCAACTGGCTTAGGTCTTAAAGAAGCAAAAGATGCTGTTGAAGGCGTGCCTTTCACAATCAAAGAAGCTGCTTCTAAAGATGATGCTGAAGCACTTAAAAAGCAGCTTGAAGAAGCTGGTGCTAAGGTTGAGCTTAAGTAATCAAACGATTATTTTAAGTTAAAAAGTAAAGGCTGGCAGGTGTTTTACCTGTTGGCCTTTTCTGCTATCTAACAAATAGCATTTGTAGATGTGTCTGTAATTGCAGATAAATAAAGTTTTCCAAACTTTTGGCATGATTTAGTGGTTAAAACGAATGTAGTCAGAGGAAGTGCCTGATGTCGTACTCATACGCTGAGAAAAAAAGAATCCGTAAAGAATTTGGGAACCTTCCTAATATTCTAGATGTTCCATATTTGCTTGCTGTTCAAGTAAATTCATATAAAGAGTTTTTACAACAAGATGTAAAAGCGCAAAGCCGTAAAAATAACGGTTTAGAAGCAGCTTTTAAATCGGTTTTCCCTATAGCAAGCGTTTCAGGGTATTCCGAACTTCACTATGTAAGCTACCGTTTAGGTGAGCCTGTTTTTGATGAAAACGAATGTGGTATTAGAGGGGTAACCTATGCCGCGCCTTTACGTGTTAAGCTGAGATTGGTGATATATGACAAAGAAGCGCCAGTAGAAGATAAAGTGATTAAAGATGTCCGTGAGCAGGAAGTATATATGGGTGAAATCCCATTAATGACTGATAACGGGACCTTCGTGATCAATGGTACAGAGCGTGTAGTTGTATCGCAACTTCATCGTTCGCCAGGTGTGTTCTTTGATCATGATAAAGGCAAAACACATTCCTCTGGTAAAATATTACACTCAGCACGCGTGATCCCATATCGTGGGTCATGGCTAGATTTTGAATTTGACCCAAAAGACTTACTTTATGTGCGTATAGATAGACGTCGTAAATTACCATCTACCGTGTTGCTAAAAGCACTTGGCTACACTGAGGATGAGTTATTAAAGATTTTTTATGAACCGGTTGAATTCGCTGTCGAAGATGGCGCATTAATGATGACCTTTGATCCGGATTCATTAAAGGGGACAACAGCCTCATTTGATGTTGTTAACAAAGAAGGTAAAGTACTAGTTGCGGAAGGCAAACGTATTACCGCAAGACATACTAAGCTTATGAAAGAGCAAGGCTTAAATCAAATCGAAGTCCCTGTTTCTTATGTTGTTGGCAAGGTGTTATATTCACGCATTGTTGATGAAACATCCGGTGAGGTAATCGCGCAGGCTAATGAAGAGATTACACCTGCATTATTGGAAAAATTATCTGATCGCGGTATTACTACATTCCAAACGCTTAACACAAATGACTTGGATCGTGGTGCTTATATTGCTGATACACTACGCAATGATGTGTGTCGTGATCGTGATGAAGCATTAGTCGAAATTTATCGCATGATGCGCCCAGGTGAGCCACCAACGAAAGATTCAGCAGAGAACCTTTTCCAAGGTCTATTCTTCTCAGAAGATCGTTATGATCTATCTGCAGTGGGTCGCATGAAGTTTAACAATCGTTTGGGACGTAAATCAGATAAAGGTTTAGGTGTTTTAACGAAAGAAGATATTATCGATGTTGTTAAAACATTGATTGATATTCGTGATGGTCGTGGTGATGTTGATGACATTGATCACTTAGGAAATCGCCGAATCCGTGCGGTTGGTGAGATGACTGAAAACCAGTTCAGGATCGGTTTGGTACGTGTTGAAAGATCGGTGCGTGAGCGTTTATCAATGGTCGATCGTGAAAGTGCGATGCCGCAGGATCTTGTTAATGCTAAGCCAATTACTGCTTCGATTAAAGAATTCTTTGGTTCAGGTGCGTTGTCACAATTTATGGATCAAGATAACCCATTATCAGAAGTAACGCATAAGCGTCGTATTTCAGCGTTAGGACCAGGTGGTTTATCAAGAGACCGTGCAGGCTTTGAAGTACGTGACGTCCATACAACACATTATGGTCGTTTATGTCCGATTGAAACACCAGAAGGTCCAAACATTGGTTTGATTAACTCTTTGGCATGTTATGCGCGTACCAATCACTATGGTTTCTTAGAAGCGCCATATCGCAAGGTAATTGATGGTGTTGCCACCGATGAGATTGATTATTTATCGGCAATTGATGAGAGTAATTATGTGATCGCTCAAGCATCTGCTGCGATGGATAAAAAAGGCCGTCTAACTGATGAGTTGATTCAGTGTCGTTCAAAAGGTGAGACAATTTTTACAACAGCTGATCAGGTTCAATATATGGACGTTTCAGCGAAACAAATGGTATCTGTTGCCGCAGCCCTTATCCCATTCTTGGAGCATGATGATGCGAACCGTGCATTGATGGGTTCAAACATGCAACGTCAAGCTGTACCAACACTTAGAGCTGAGAAGCCACTAGTGGGTACTGGGATGGAGCGCATTGTTGCCCGTGACTCAGGTACGTGTATTGTCGCTAAACGCTCAGGTGTTGTTGATGCTGTTGATGGTGGTCGTATCGTTGTTTGTGCGAGTAATGACGAAATCAATGAAGGTGATTCTGTTGTTGATATTTACAACTTAACAAAATTCCGTCGTTCAAACAAAAACACCTGTATTAATCAACGCCCAATTGTGCACCCTGGTGATGTTGTTAAAAAAGGTGATGTGTTAGCAGATGGTTCATCGACTGATATGGCAGAGCTAGCCTTAGGTCAAAACCTGCTTGTGGCATTTATGCCATGGAATGGTTTTAACTTTGAGGATTCGATTCTACTATCAGAACGTATCGTTGAAGATGATCGTTATACCTCTATTCATATTGAAGAATTAACCTGTATTGCACGTGATACAAAGTTAGGTGCTGAAGAAATTACTTCAGATATTCCTAATGTTAGTGAGCATGCACTAAACAAATTAGATGAAGCGGGTATTATTCATATTGGTGCTAATGTCGCGCCTGGCGATGTTTTGGTTGCTAAGATTACGCCTAAGGCCGAGCAGCAATTAACACCTGAAGAAAAGCTACTACGCGCTATTTTTGGTGAAAAAGCTTCCGATGTTAAAGATAGTTCATTAAGAATGCCAACTGGCATGTATGGTACAGTTATTAATGTTCAAGTATTTACGCGTGATGGTTTAGAAAAAGATCAGCGTTCTGTTGAAATTGAAAAAGCAGAATTGGCACGTATTCGTAAAGATTTACGTGATGAGTATCGTATTGTTGAAGGTGCTGTGCGCTCTTATTTATTACAAGAGCTAAGTGGCAAGAAAGCACTTGCTGGCCCTGGTGGCTTAAAGCGTGGACAAGAGATTACTAAAGAGTACTTAAAAAATCTTGAGCTTGTTCAGTGGCTTGATATTCGTGCAGAAGATGAAGCAACGATGGAAGCAATTACACGTTGTAAGGCACAGATTGAACAAGCGCGTAAAGACTTTGAAACGAAGTTTGAAGCAAAACGCAAAAAGCTTACCCAAGGTGATGATTTATCTCCTGGCGTTCTTAAGATCGTTAAAGTATTTGTTGCGGTTAAACGCCGTATTCAACCAGGGGACAAAATGGCGGGTCGCCATGGTAATAAGGGTGTTGTTTCACGTATTCTACCAATTGAGGATATGCCTTATCTTGAAGATGGTACACCTATGGACATCGTCTTGAATCCACTAGGGGTTCCATCACGTATGAACATCGGTCAGGTACTTGAGACGCATATGGGTATGGCAGCAAGGGCATTAGGACATAAAGTCTCAGATGCACTTGAAGCAAGTCAAAAAGCACAGGATATTCGTAAGACTTTAGAGGAAGTCTATAACACGATCGGTAATAAGAAAGTTGATTTAAGTCAGCTTGATGATGATCAAGTGATTGAAATGGCGTATAACCTAAGAGCAGGTGTACCTATCGCAACTCCTGTGTTTGATGGTGCTAAAGAGAAAGATATCAAAGACCTTCTAAAACTTTGTGGCTTAAATGAAAGCGGTCAAGCACAGCTATATGATGGGCGTACTGGCTTACCATTTGATCGCCATGTGACCGTTGGTTATATGTACATGTTGAAGCTAGACCATTTGGTTGATGACAAGATGCATGCGCGTTCAACAGGTTCTTATAGTTTGGTTACGCAGCAGCCACTAGGTGGTAAAGCACAGTTTGGTGGTCAGCGTTTTGGTGAGATGGAGGTGTGGGCACTACAAGCTTATGGTGCTGCTTATACACTTCGTGAAATGCTGACGGTTAAATCAGATGATGTGAATGGTCGTACCAGAATGTACAAAAATATTGTTGATGGTAATTTCAAGATGGACGCAAGTCTGCCTGAATCTTTCAACGTATTAATGAAAGAAGTACGTGCATTAGGTATTGATATTGACCTTGAGTCTGATTTAGAAAACTAAGCGCACTTTAGTTGTCGTGATGAAACAGCTACAGGTATAGCCTGTAGTATTTTGATTTAAAACTTTGCAAAAATAGGAGTAGAGCCTTGAAAAACTTACTAGGCGGTATGAAACAGCAAGGTAAAGATTTAGAGTTTGACCGTATTCGTGTCGGTCTTGCGTCACCTGAAATGATTCACTCATGGTCATATGGTGAAGTGAAAAAACCAGAAACCATTAATTATCGTACATTCAAGCCAGAAAGAGATGGTTTGTTTTGTGCTAAAATCTTTGGTCCAATCAAAGATTACGAATGTTTGTGTGGTAAATACAAGCGTTTAAAGCATCGCGGTATCATTTGCGAGAAGTGTGGTGTTGAAGTCACACAAGCGCGTGTGCGTCGTGAGCGTATGGGACATATTGATTTGGCTTGTCCTGTGGCGCATATTTGGTATTTAAAATCACTACCATCGCGTATTGGTTTGTTATTAGATATGACATTGCGCGATATCGAGCGTATTTTATATTTTGAAGCATATGCAGTGACTGATCCTGGGATGACGCCTTTTGAAAAAGGGCAGTTACTCAATGAAGAAACGTATCTTGATGCATTAGAAGAGTATGGTGATGAATTTGAAGCGCAAATGGGTGCTGAAGCGATTCAGAAGTTATTAATTGACACCGATCTTAATCATGAGATTGAAACGATTCGTGAAGAGATCCCAGCAACTAACTCAGAAACTAAGCTTAAGAAATTAACAAAGCGTTTAAAATTATTAGAATCATTCCGTGAATCAGGTAATAAACCTGAGTGGATGATTATGACGGTTTTACCGGTGTTACCACCGGATTTACGTCCGTTAGTACCATTAGATGGTGGACGTTTTGCAACTTCTGATTT
>NZ_JBXTEF010000102.1:0-2390 GCF_057495195.1 Cysteiniphilum sp.
TATAGCTCTGCATTTTGGTACTTATCGCGATATTTAGCCGTAAACTCTTTGGTAAAATCAGATTCACCGTGTACGTGAAAATCAGACTCAACTTTGCGCCTGAATAAATGAAAATACACACCAAAGTCTTGATCTAAGCCTTTGATAATCATGTGCAGCTTATCGTCATACTGGTTAATGGTTTGCACACTTTCAAGATCAACATAAACGCCTTGGGCTTTAATCGTGCCAAAGTATAAGTGATCATGGGTGCGGACTATATGCGGGGCGACCATGTGCATCTTAGGCAGCTTTTGCGATACTTGCGTTTGCTTAGATACATCCGCTAATTGGTCAAGTTCAACAACTGGCATATTAACACGCTCCGTAAATGGTAAAGGATTCTTTAGCGGTCAACTTGTTATCAGCAAAGTGTGACTGATAATACATTTGATACACCGAGAATCCGTCTGGGTCAGTTTTGCCAACGATATAGCCCATCAACCACAACGGTAGTAATGAGCCAAGACCGACTAACGGATTAAACGCCACACTCAACAATGCCGCTATAAAGCCCGCTATTGGCAAAAAGTTATAAGGAATACCCCATAGCATTGGTGGACGCATTAAAGCGCCATAAATGATTGCTACGTTGTATTCTTCGTCTTGTTCAGACATCACAGCCACCCTACGCGTTAACTTGAATGCCTAAGAAGTGCTGCGCTATCCATGTGCCAGAGAATACGCACACCGTACCAATAATGGCACCTAACGCCCATTTCTTCTTATCGCCAATATTGAACCACCAGCAGATACCACCCGCTAGGATAACCAGTAAACACAAGATTTTACCTGTGTCGCCCTGAATAAATTGCACAATGTTTTGTAAGATTGTTAGTAATGGATTATCGCCCATGATTTCACCGCCTTTTGTGTTGGTTTGTTATTTAAAGTTGTTTTACTTCTTTTACTTAAACTTTTTATTCTTTACGCCTGATGCTTACAGCACCTAATCATTTTCTTTAACTCCTCTCCTTTTTTGTTTATGCTTCAACTTGTCTATTTTTCAATCTTCTAGCGTAGATACCTTAATTTTCTCGTATTCACGCCAAAGGATTACTTGACTACACTGGATAATGGTTAGTTATGCCTTTTGAATTTTTAATGTTTAAAAAAACAACAAGCATAATGAACAACTAACCTAACAGATCAATTGATACTGAGCCTGCGCCTGTTTCAATGACCTCACCATGCAGCAAAGCATCCTCAACACTGATAGCTGCATCACCAAAACATTTTTTGCAGAACCAATCTAATTCTGAATGCTTGATAATCCGATTACCGTGCGGATGATGCAAAAGATAACTGGCATGATCACCCGAAAAATTAAGCGGTAATTGTCGCTCAACTACACCTTTGTAAAAATCTACGTTCTTCATGGTTTAAAATCCTCTCGTTTTAGTTTTCGCCTTTTGTGTTGGACTGGAGACAACGCTATTTACCTTTTTTACACTTAATCGCGTAGCCTGTTTGTTTCTGGTCAACTTCTGAAATATTGATCACAGCATCCGCGCCTAAGCTTGCACCACCCTCTTTTAGATAACTATTGATTGAATCCTTGGAGCGATCAAAGCCTAAGAACGAATCATACATATTGACCGTGACACTGCCAATGGTGTCGTACTTCTTGCATGGCAAGATTTGATTAGGTTGATCTTTATAGAACAGCTTTACATTGTCTGCTTTAGTAGGCAAAAGCTTGGCACCCATTAAGCTAGTCGTATAACCATGCTGTACTTCACCAAAGTTAGTAGAAGCGCAGCCTGTCATTAACAGCGTTGCTACAGAAGCACCTAGTAATATCACGTTACGATTTAATTTAGTCATTTTTTACATCCTTATAGTTGTTTGTTGCGTTTGTAATTTGATTAACTTTTTTAGCCATTTGTACGGCTGTATATATTTCTGTCGGTAAGTCAGTAATAGGATAAGCAGCAAAACACAATGAGCTAGAAGCCATTAAACTTAAGCTTAAAATTAAATGTCCTCTAGTCATTGCTGCCCCCACCTTGATTGTTATTATTTTTAGTGACTACTTGAAAACCTGAATCGCTTAATTTTTCTCTGATCATATTACTCACCACGGTTTTAACTGGTTTGTTCTCAACGCTCACACAGTAACTTTTAAATGGTGCATGTAGCTCAGACTCAATCAGTACGTGTTTTTTAATATCTTTGTTGTCATCGTCTTTGTCTTCAAAGTCCATTGTGTTGCTCGCCTTTTGTGTCTTAAATGGATTGTTTAAAACTTGTGTTTTCTTTTTAGCCTCATGCCACCTTAACAGTGGCAATCCGCTATCGCCTCTTGTGTTGTTGTATGTTTGATTAACTTATTATTAAGTTAACTTTTT
>NZ_JBXTEF010000103.1:0-8537 GCF_057495195.1 Cysteiniphilum sp.
CGAAGTGGGTAAGCTTGGGAAAATCACACTTCATAGAGGCTTCGACTTACGCTCAGCCAACGCTTACAAAATCAAAGTGGGCAGTAATATGGTCATAGCCGTAATATAATTATTGAATATCATATATTTTCGTATAATATGGATTCAAATTCCAGATTATACGAAAATATATGATTGTTCAGCGAACGTTACATGATGTGGTACATAACGCCGCGCAAAGTTTCCCTGTCATTTTAGTGACTGGAGCACGTCAAATAGGTAAAACAACTTTACTTCAGTCATGTACAGATAAGTATGCCTATGTCACCTTAGATGATTTAGATTTGCGTGAATTAGCAACGCGTGATCCAGCCCTTTTTTTACAGCGTTATAAATCACCATTAATTATTGATGAAGTGCAGTACGCACCAGAGCTATTTAGTTATATTAAGATCGTCGTTGATCGCGAGAAAAAATCTGGCATGTTTTGGCTGACAGGTTCACAAAAGTTTCACTTAATGAAAAATGTGACTGAGAGCTTAGCAGGGCGCGTGGCTATTATTGATATGTTGGGTTTCTCGCAAGCAGAGATAAATAATGAAGCCAATCAATCACAACCTTTTTTGCCAAGTATGGCATGGATTGAACATGCGAGAACTCATGCAGTTAAAAAGGATCTAATGGAGGTTTATCAGCATATTTGGCGAGGTTCCTTTCCTCGTTTATGGCAGCAAAATGGTGACAATCAGACGTTAAGTGCAAGTGCTATGGATAGAGATATGTTTTACAGCGCTTATGTCCAGACGTATTTACAAAGAGATGTTCAGGATTTAACGCAAGTCGGTGATATCTTATCATTTAACAAATTCTTAAAAGCGGTTGCAGCACGAACAAGTCAGTTATTGAATTATGCAGATATTGCCAGAGATGTTGGCATTGATCAGAAAACGGCTAAGTCATGGCTATCTATCCTTGAGGCATCAGGAATTGTTTACCTTTTGCCACCTTATTACAATAATATCACCAAGCGGCTGATTAAAACGCCTAAGGTATATATGCTTGATACAGGGTTGTGTGCTTATCTTACGAATTGGACCTCTCCTGAGACATTAGAATCAGGTGCGATGTCAGGTGCTATATTAGAAACTTATATGTTAAGCGAGATATTAAAAAGTTACTGGCATAACGGCAAGCAAGCACCATTTTATTTTTATCGTGATGCAGATCAAAGAGAAGTTGACTTATTGATAGAGCAAAATAATCAGTTATACCCTGTGGAGTTTAAAAAAACAGCGACGCCATCACGAACGGCATCAAAACATTTTTCGGTACTTAAAAATCTCGATAAGAAGATTGCTGAAGGTGCGGTTATTTGTCTAAAAGAAAGTGATGGATTGCTATCAGAGTCCGTTTCATATATTCCTGTATCGTATTTGTAATTATTTATACTGCAAACGTCCGACAAAAACATAACCATGACCGCGAATGGTTTGTAAGAGATTGGCTTGCTTGTCATCAATCTTGGTGCGTAGACGACTGATAATAACATCAAGTGAGCGACTATCAGATTGATCCGCCATGCCAAACTTATCGGCAATCTCATGTTTGGATATCACTTGCCCTGGGCGTGTTAGAAAGAGCTCAAGTAAACGCTGCTCGGTTTGTGTGAGATTAATTTTATTACTTAGGCTTGACAGTGTTTTATCATGTAAGTGATAGCTTAATGAATTAAAGATAATGGCTTTGGTTTGATTTGGCTTATTGCTTACACTGAACTTTATCAGATTGTTAACGCGTGCATACAGCTCATGAATATTAAAGGGCTTTTCCATGTAGTCATTGGCCTCGGCTTCAAGACCGATAATACGATTAACCTCGCCGGTGTTGGCGGAAAGAATCAAAATCGGGATATCTGGCAAGTCTTTGCGAATACTTTTGCATAGCTCAATACCATATATATCCGGTAAATTAAGATCGAGTATAACTGCCGAGAAACGCTCTTTTTGTAGCATCTCCAAAGCATCTTGCCCGCAACTAGCATGTGAGCTAAATAAGAGTTTTTGCTCGAAAAAATGCGCTATTGCATCAGCGATCCCTTTGTCATCATCAATTATCAGCACTTTATTAATATTCATTTCTTCTTTTGCCCCATTTATATCCATGGCTTGTTACCCAAGTTTAGCCATTTTTACTTGATTCGTGAAGCATGATTATATCGGTATTTTGGCGAGAATAGTTAGCAATCAAAACGCAGATTATGTTAATGGCTGTTAACGATAATAGGGTTTAAAAGACCCGTTAACTGGGTATTATGTGCTCAAGCGTTTCGGGGAGTGCTTGATGCATAACAAATGATAGGTAAAGTGATATGAGATTTTTTGCAAAACATATATTAAGTACGTTGTCACTAGTCGTGGGTAGCATGGCATATGCGGTGCCATTTAAAGATTGCAATGGCGGTGTGACAGTTAGCGGTATGTTTGATTATGTTTATAAGAATGAGAAAAATGAATTAGGGCTCGTAAAGCGTATTACGAATAGCTCATGTAAAACAAGTTATTATTTAATCAATCTAGAGAAGGTTAATCAACCGTTTGCTCAAGGTAATGATAAGGCAGACAAAAACAACATGCCAGCTGAAGAAGAAATGACAATTAAAGATATGGCTTTGTCAGGGCTGTTGGTTTCACCGCAAAAAATGATTTTAGGTCCAAAGCGTAAGGAAGATGTTAATTTCATTATAAATAGAGAGATCAACAGTGCAGATAAGCTTGCGTTCTATCGATTGAAATTCACCCCGGTTTTGCCGCAAAAGAAATATGGCTTTGATGTTGATGAAAAGGTCGCAGCAGAAGCAACACTTAACTTAGGTGTCTCCACAGCAATTGTTGTTGAGCCAAAGAACCCTGATTATACGTATGATTTACAGGTGGTTGAGGGTGAGAAAGTTACGTTACAAAACCAAGGTAATGCACTCATTATTTTGGATATTAGTGGAAAATGTAGTTTTCGACCTAAAGCGCAAGATGAGGGAAATAATGTCGTTACACCGTGTGCTGTGGGCGGTAATCAGGATATTAGAGTATATCCAAACCAGCTTAGAGACATCCGTCTCTTGGGTTATCAAGGGGAGGTTTTTCTTTTTATAAAAACAGGAAACTCATCCATCAAGAAAACATTTTACCTTTGATAACGTTGTTTAATCTAAAATAAGTAAGGTCTAAATATGAAAAAATCAATTAAACTATCTTTGTATTCATCAATGATGGCAATCGTTTTAACAGGACAGGTAAATGCTATTGAAAGTCCTACGGCTAGCATGACAACAACTGTTTCGGCATCTGTTCCAGTTACATTCTCCTCAAATGTGGCTTTTGTTTTATATGATGGCTTAGGGCAAAACCCACAAAAAAATGCCGCATCGTTTTCGTTAACATTAGGTGCTAATGCAAGCATTAGTATAGTTAATGATACGGTTGCTGGTTCAAATATGAAAGGCGTTTATACTGGTATAAAAAAACCATTAACAAATGCTGATGCTGTCTCAATAGATCATTTTGATACAGAGGCACTAAGATGGCTTGCTGTATATGAAGAGCAAAGTGCGAAAAATATATCACAACTAAATGTAAAATTTACTGGACTAGATGCTAGTAAACAGATTGTTGGTGAAAAAACTTTAGAAGCTGATGTACTTTACCCATTTGAAGGTTCAGTTGTTACCATTGAGGATAAAGCAGCAGTAACTTTAGGTATAGATGATGTTCCTGCTACAGCTATTAATGCAGCGAAACAAGCTGATGCTTGGAATCCAGCATCACAAAGTTCTACGATGACTATTTCTAGTCCAATAGCGAGTGACAAGGTGGCATATATTCCACTGGCATTTGTTGTGGGTAGTGAAGATGTTAGTACGGAAATTGAGTATATGAATGCTTTTGGGGATGCGAGTGCTTATAGTTTTAGTGGTATTAATATACAAATACAAGCAACCTTTTCTTAGAGCGAATTAGAAAGGGCTATGCCTTTGTAATGTCATGATTTATAAATAACTGAAGTTATGCACTTTAGAAAAAGCTATGATTTTATAAACACCCCATCAGCCTGCGGCTGCCACCCCTCTTTGCAAGAGGGATGCTTAAGCTTGTGAGGCGGGGTGTTGAAATAGCAAAAGTTCGTGACTCCAATAAATATGTTGCATTAGCTATGACCTTTTCTCTGGTAAAAGGGCGCGTATCATTTCAGCAGCAAGGGTGTGTGAGTAACTACGGCTCAGCTTATTGTTGATTTGTGACAATACAAATTGCCTTGCAGCTAGACAATCAAGAATATCTTGTGTGAGTTTTTTCTTTAGTTTTTGAGTGGTATATATTCAGAGTGATAGATCATTTTGAGGTTGCTGTTTTATTACTATTTATATGAGTGAGTGTAAATAAAGTGAATTATTCTCTGAAGTTGAAAAGAAAGTTTATAACATCTGTCATTGGGCTGAGCATATCATTGGCAGTTTATGCAGAAGGAAATAATGAGGCTAATACATCACTCATTGATCTTGTGCCATCTGGTTTCGAGAGCATGCTCTATACTAGCGAGTTGGTTGTCGATCTGATTTATCACGGCGAAAGCATTGATGAATATAGTGTTCAATTTATCACTGCTGATAAATATACAGTAGATCTTACAAAGCTACTTAATCAATGGAAAGTAAAGCCATCGTTAAAAACTTATCTTATAACGAAGTTGGGAAAAGAGGGGCTTGCACTTGATGAAGTTATCTTGTTTCCAGATGACAGTAGATGGTTATTGCGTTCGGTTCTAGATATTGAAGCATTAACCTTAACGATTGATATTAACCCAGATGCACTGATAAACAGTGGCGCGAATGAAAGTATTTATTTTGATGATAGCTTTATAAAGCCAAGTGTTAATAGATTTTCATCAATTTTCAACTATAACCTTAATGTTGTACAGGATTTCTCATCCTATACCAATAATAACTCATCACTATATTTCGGCGTGGGCAATACAGTGAGTTTTGAGCAAACCAATATCACCAGTTCTTTTGGTTTTTCATATGATGATGGCAATGGTTTTGATGCGATCTTGAATCAAATTCAAATAGCCCATGATCTTAAAAGTAATTCAGTGGCACTTGGTTATGGTGGTGGATTATTAGGTGCAGGTGCTTTATCTAGAATAAATTTTGGCTATTCAGGCAGTGTGATCGCTGCCTCTTTATACTCTAATAGTCGATTATCAACCTCGAGTGAGAGTGATACACTTCATCCTATTACACTGTTCTTTCCAGCGCAGTCTACGGTGCGTGTTTATAAAGATAATAAGCTTATTAGTGTGCAAAATTTTAATGCAGGGATGTATGACTTAAGTACGCAAGATTTTCCTGTTGGTGTTTATAATGTGAAAATAGAGGTCTATCAAGGGAGTACGCATGTTTCAACAGTAAATAAGTTGATCGAAAAACCATTTGTTATATCGGGACTAGATCCGGCACTGGGCTTTGCCTATGCGGTATGGGGAGGTATTGCATCTTCGGCAACTGGAGGGACATATTTTGATAGACCTTATTTAGGTGGTAGCATGAGTAAGGTGATGAATCGTTATATGCTCTCAAATGTAGCAGCATATCAAGCAGGTAGCTTGACTGTGCTTGAACTAAACAATCAGTTTAAGCTCCCCTGGTCACTCTTTGGTAATTTAAGTTTAGGTATTGATAATAGCTTGGGTTACGGTTTGCAAGCTAGTTTAAATACATCTTTTATCAATGGTTCTAATATTGGTATTTCATATAGTCAATATCAAAGTGAACTACAAGACTCTCCTTTTGCCGTAGGCTATGAGTCTGGTTCTATTGGCCTTGCGGCGAATGTCGCACTTGGACGTTTTGGTGATTTTTCAGGTTCAATCAATTATGATTTTATGAGTGATGTTTTCTATTATACGCTTGGCTATAACTTATCCTTATTTAATCGATATGGCTTAAATATCAGTGGCTATGTCAATTTAGATTGGCAAAACTCGCAACATTTAGGAAGTATTGTCATCGATGAATTTAATTATTCATTTGGTCTGAATCTATCATATACCATAGATCAAGTCGGTATCATTGGTCTTAGTTCTCAATATACACCAAAAAGTGAAACGCTTGCCAATAATATTAACTATACACATAACGATACAACTAATGAGTTTATCTTTGATTCAATAAATATCGGCTATATGGAAAGCCCTGATTTGGAAATGATAAATTTAGGTGCAAACTTTAGTACGCAACTTATTTCAGGCAGCATTAATGCAACAGCGAGTGATCATTTAGAGGGTGCGGGTCAAAGTTTATCTGCTACTTTAAATGGTAGTATGGTATATGCTCAGAATGCAGGTGTGGCACTGAGTGAGTCGGCAGGTGAAGCTGGACTTTTATTCTATTTAGATAGTCCCGAAGAGGTTAAGATGCGACTGATGGTAAATGATACGGCGTATAATGTATCCTCTGGTGTGAATTTTATCTCACTTGCCCCATATCAAAGCTATGAAAGCTATGTATTGCAAGCGACGATAAATGGTTCCAACTATGACTGGGATAATGCTAAAGAATCATTTGCACTTTATCCTGGGAATATCTATTCAGTGGTTAAAAAGATTCGTCGTGTTACGCAAGTTAGCGGGCAATTAATCAGAAACGATCAGCCATATGCTTTTGGGAAGTTACAAAGCGATGACAGGTTAAAGACATACAGTGATGAGAATGGCTACTTTTTACTAAGTATAGATAAAGAAAATCCTGTATTAAATATATCAGGAGATGGCTTTAGTTGTGAAGTCTCTATTAAAGATAAAGTTGATGGTGATGCTATTGTTAATGGTCAGTGGATTGGAGAAATCGGATGTTAGATAAAGAAGCGCGTATGAAGTATATTTGTTTTATGATCGTTTTTGTCTTTTTGGGGTTTAACATTGAAAAGGGCTATTTGGCTGTGCGAGTTATTACACCAGAGATTGTTGATATGCAGCACCCTGCGACTGTTCATTTTTCTGAGTCAATGGATCAAATTATCAATGTCTCAGGTCAAAACGTGAGTATGCTAAGCAACAGTGAGCAAGCATTAACAGAAAATGGCCGTTATGTCGTGTGGAAAAAGCAATACATTAGCGCTTACCCACTGTTAAAATCAGTACCAGATTTCTTTGGCAAAGATGAGATAAGGCAAGCACTAAAAATCAAAGCATTACAAAAAGTAAAATTAAACGCACGTTTTGGCTATGGTGCCCAGATTAAAGATCTGGATATTTTATTACTGGGTTATATTATGGAGTTTTCCAGTACAGATCATTCATCGATCATGGTAGATATTGAAGAGCGCAGTTGTGTGCTATGGCAGCAGAAACAGCAAGGAAAAATACAAGTTGCATTTAAGGCAGGGTGCGCATCTGAAAGTGCGATGATACGTGGTGATAAAGGCTGGAAAAAGGCATTAAAAGGTATCTATTTTGGTATGAGTACAGAGGGTGTAAAGCAGCTAAAAGGAGGGCAATGGCGTTTAGTCAGTGCAATCGTCTCACCAAGGATATCATTGGCAGTAAAAAGCATTATAAATAGACATAGCAAGGAACTAAGTGCCAAGTTAGCAGATGGTAAGAATATGCAATTTAGCTTTCACTTTCCACCGAATAGTTTAACGCTTAATATTCCATATTTTGCTACTTTGCAAACATTATCAGGTGAAAGCCAACCACAGATAGAGTTAATCAACTCGCTAAATAGCGAGGGAGACTATACAGGTAGCTTATCTGGGAGTCGGTTGTTACATTTTAAAACCAATCAATCAATTATTGGCATCAATATCTTGGTTGAATGTGATACAAAAATAGAAGATGATGAGGATCTGTTGTGTGGCTTATACAATAAGGAAAAAGATACTTATAATAAACTACTTCTAGAAGTAAATGAGTGTGATGCTTTGGGTGTTTGTGTTGATGGTCAAGGGCAATGGCTATCCCCGCACAAAACAGTACGATTAAATCATCTTGATACATCTTTTTTTGAGCTAAATATGTTAGCGCCTGGATTAGCTAAAAATGCCTCAGGAGACTATGTAAGCACAGTCACTATCATGGCAAAGGCAGAGTTTTAATTTCAATAAACTTCAATATGTAAATACCCATTAACGCGTATAGGGTTTCAAAAAAAACAAATTTGGGTACTATTTGCTCTGCAAACAGGCAAAATTAAATCAAAATTTGGGTGTTGCAACTTTCAGTGATTCAATTAGCACAAGTTAAAAAAAGGGGTAAATAATGAATAAGATGAAGAAGCTGAGCGCATTTATGTGTGTTTCGTTAGGGCTTTCAGGGGGCGTGCCAGCATCAGCTGACACGATATGGAATACGATTAAAGAAGGGCAGACAAGTCATGTTAATGCTGCGTTCAATGCGCTTTATGTCACAACACCAACGGGTATTTCTATCTCGCAAGACAACGGAGCAAGTTGGTCTGACAAAGCATTTTCTGATATATCAAATAGTGTTCACACGATAAACCA
>NZ_JBXTEF010000104.1:0-18163 GCF_057495195.1 Cysteiniphilum sp.
ATGAGATAAAAAATTTTAACCTAAGTGGGTCAGTATTTCTGTCGCAAGGGTGGAGCATTATATTTGTCGCGTAACAATTATTGATGAAATAGCTGAGCCTGAATTGCTTAAACAGTACGAAAGGCTAGCTTACGATATGGAATAACAGAAAATACGTAAGCACGATTGATTATATTTTTTTAGCTGTTAAAATATATCGTACGATATACTAAAGGAGAAGTTATGAAGCCAACAGGTGAGTTGTACAATGCCTTGCAGACAGCGTTTGACCATTTCAATAAAACGCTTTACGATGGTAAATTGCCAGAGGTGATCTTTACCACGCAGCGTCAATATGGCATGTTTGGTTACTTCTCTCCGGATCGATGGGCATCAAAAGAAGGTAAAAAATGCCACGAGATTGCCATCAATCCTGAATATGTCGCACGTGTGACACTGATTGAGCTAATGCAAACTTTAGTGCATGAAATGGCACATTGTTGGCAATATTGTTATGGCAAGCCAAGTGTAAAGTCTTACCATAACAAACAATGGTCGAACAAAATGAAGTCTATCGGGTTGATGCCTTCCTCAACAGGGCAACCCGGTGGTGCATTTACCGGTCAAAACATGATGGACTACCCCTTACCGGGTGGTAGGTTCATCAAAGAATGTGAAATCATGCTCAAAACAGAAAGTTTTAAGATGATTTGGGTAGATGCTCGCGCACGACCACACTTAATTACGCCAGATGACGATAAAATGGCAGTCATTAAAGAGGCATTGAACGATATAGATGGTGAGGTTGCTGGTCAACTAACATCAAGCCTATATGACCTGTTTGGTCAACCTGAAGTTGATGATGGCGATGATGAGGCTATGAGTGACTTATTGAGCTCACTTTTATCGGGCAATGATGATGACGAGACAAAAAAGAAAAAACGTAAGATAAAATATACATGCCCAACGTGCCATATTAATTTATGGGGCAAGCCAGAATTAAATGTTTATTGTGGTGATTGTGATGAGGTGTTGAAAGAAGTAGAGCCAAATTAACATATCGTACGATATGTTTTTATTTTTTTAAATTTTATCGTACGATAAAATTATGGCTTAAAAGTAGGCTTTTGTTGATTCTTAAGATCATCCTTGGCTTCTTTTTTTAGCCGTTTGGTCTCACGCTCATAAACAAGGCGATCTTCTTCGCTTAATATCTCTTTATCGTACGATAGATTTTTGTACGATTTTGATTCAATCATATTCTTCAGTAGCAAACGCTCCATTGGATCATAATTAACATTGAGTGCACCTTCTATACTGGCATTAATATAGTCGCTTTTCTCCATGTTCCGCCATTGAATGGTATAACCATATTGCTTGGCAAATTCAGAGCAAAACAAACGATTTGTTCGCCCATTACCTTCCCTAAAAGGATGTGCGGCATTAATTTCATTAAAATATTCGGCAATACGATGGCAAAGATCACGGTGATTATCCTCAACAATAGGATCATTGTTCAGGCGCGTCAAAACTTTCATTAACTCAGGCTCAATACGATTAAAATAGGCAAACATAGTCGTACCTGCATAATCTGTATCTTTGGCAATGTTAACGGTTCTTGTTTGTCCCGCCCAATCATAGACATCACCAAACAAATGTTTGTGCAAATCCTGCAAATGCGCATAGTCAAAACTGCCTTTAGGTGGCGCTAATCGCATTTTAGCATCATAGATTTCAGCTTCCGCCTGATCCAAGTTTTCTTTATCCTTGATATCGAGCTTGTTTCTTAATATCAACGTACCAGGATAAACGTAAGGATCTTGATTGTCATCACTATAGGGCATGCTGCTGGCGGTTATTTAGATTGCTTTGGTAGAAATTAATAGTATCTTTAATCGCATCACTTGGTGAAAGATTACCTTTATCCATAGAAGCTAAACGATTAATACGTGCTTGAGTTGGATTAACGCCCTCCAAATACATACCACCCAAAGCCTCTAATGAAACCTCAGATAATTGGCTAATATCTAATTTATTTGACTGACAGTATTCAATAACATTCATCGGTTTACTCCTGTGTTTACGCCATCAATTATAGCACAATTCGTTGTTTTTATCTTGTTTTTCACTCACTAAAACGTTGTGATTGCTTGTTTTTAGCCTCTGGGTCAAGAATGTGTTTAAACGATGCCTCAAGGCGTTTTTTCTCTAAGCGTTTACGCTCTTCTTTGATCTCATCTAAATCCATCAATAACACATCTGAATACTCAACACCAACAAGCTTGGCAACGTGACGATCTAAATTAAATTTATGTGCCACTTTAAACCCTCGCTCATGAGCGGCTAAAGCTTTTGCTTTTTCTGTCGTTTGCGATTTCAGGTTATTGGTATATGGATTATCGCACAATGCCAACCACTCTTCTTTAGAGCTTGCTTTCATTTTCATTGCATATAAGTTGCGGCAAGTCTTATGCTCTAATGCCATATAATCAGCCAACGCCTTAACATGCGGATAGTGCTTAACACGATCGGGAATGATGTTGTCAAATTTTTGCCATTCATCCAGTCGCTGCAGATACTCACGTGGATATTTATCAGGATAAGACAAACCAAGCTCTTTCCGCAAACCATTCAACCCTTTATCCTGAATGACGTCATTCCAGTCAGTTTTAGCCTTATCACCTTTCTCCTCAGCAATACGATCAAGCATTTGTGGCGTTTTAACAATCACCTCAAAAGATTGATCCTGATAAGCCGCAATCGCTTTATTAAAGGCTTCATCTGTTTTTGCATGAATGCCATCATTGTCTTTTAAGAAAACAACGCGCTCAGGATTCAGTGATTTCACTTTCTCCAACATATTCTTAAGATTTGATACTGACATGGATACCATCGCACTGGCATCTTTGTCTGCCAATGCAGCGCTAGCAACGGTTTCAATCCCCTCACCAATATACAGTGTGCCATTATTACCCACCTGCAAAACAGCACCATTTTTAATGCTCCCTTTTGACAACTTAGGCGTTGCAAATGATTTTGATTTGTTCGCGGTTTTAGGGTCAAGATAGGTTCGTTGAACACCCACAACATTGCCGTCAATATCCGTTGATGCAATCACCATCGCAGGTATTCTATTGATTTTCTCAACGCGTTGATACTCGCCCTTATGTGCTTTATCTTCAACATAGTCTACCCATTTAGCACCAGCAGGAAGCAGTCGCAATTGCGTATTAGAGATATCATAAACATTGCGATGTATCGCCATATAATCATCAACTACGGAGCCAGTAACGGGAACTGTTGCCATCCAAATAGACTGTGCTGATTCTTGTTTTTGCTGCCTTTCAATCTCAGCAATACGCTGCCTTTGTGCTTGTTGCGCCTGACGGCGATCAATAACGGCTTGTAGATCATCTTCTTTAGCCTCTGAATCACTTAATCCAGCAATACGCGCACCTTCTTCCAATGCATCTTTAAAGGCATAGCCCTTTTGATAGGTAATTGCCTGCAGTGGGAAACCACCATTTTCAGTCGCAAAATCATACCACTGTCCGGCATTATTGCCTTGAAGCGTGACAATTAAACCACCTGACCAACGCATTTCTTTAGCGGTCTTTTTCTTAGGCTCACCAAAGATATCAATATAGGTCTGCTCAATATTACTTAATAACGCCTCACTGATGCGATCAACATTCCAACGTGTCCCTTGAGAGGAGCGCTCACGCTGCACAAATTGCTTAACCTTGCCAGGCACTTCAATCGCAAAACTATTTTCAATCGCAGTTTGTTGCGCATCTATACCAGCAAGATACTCAGCATAGGAAGCATCAGATGAGTTAAAAGAGTCAGATAAATCAAATTGGTCATAGGACGCAAGCGTCATATCTGATGTTATAGCATCATTATTGGCAGCAGGACCAGGTACCGAATTTAATTGTGTCCGACAAAAACGCTCAACATGCTGATCTAATTTATCAAGTTTCACTTGCTCAAATAGCAATGCCTCTTGATATAAAGACGGTGATTGCGCAATTTGATAAGCAAGCTTATCACGTTCAATAATCAGCGCATTACCCAATGCTTTACTGTCTTTGTCACCAGCCCGATAAGCCTTGGCAACCGCAACTACTTTGTCAGCATAATCAATAACCACATCATGATATTGACGTTCATCACTATTTAAATTCAAGCGATATTGATCACGTTGATACGCTGTCGCATGGCGATAAAATACAGCCGTATCAATATCAAACGATTGAAGCTTATGATAAACAAGCCCTTTTTTGTATTGCTCGCATATCTCACCCGCTAATTGCTTGGCTTGATAGCTACCTTTATTTACGGTTACTTGATCAGCTGCTTGGTTTGTACTGCTCTCTTGCGTATTCGTTGCTTTAACTGCGTTAATAGCATCACGGTAACGTGTAAGCGCATCAATCACGCGATAATCATCTGCGAACTTAATCAGTTGCGTAATATCAATATTCCGTGAGGCATAGCGATGTGTCGTAAAGCATTCATATACAGGGCTATCAATTAATTTGCCCAATAACTTAGAAACGGCAAAAGCTTTCTGGTTACGTGCTTCGGATTCTTTAAAGGCGTTTTGCTTCAATTGATCAATCAACTCAGCAGAATCAACAGAATCAGTTTGTTTGGCATTATTGTCACTCACCCGAGTAGCAAGCTTAACATCACGCCAAGCGGAACTTGCAGCCTCTTTACTCAACATGTAATCAGCAATCGCACGATGCAGAACTTTATCTTCACCAGTAAAGCGCTCATTTTCTTTGGCATAAGCATAAGCCGTTGATAGCTGCCAAATCTCACGCTCATTAATACCATCACGCTTTAAGTAATAACGGTGTTTACCAATGCGATCCGTCATTTCATGCGCTAACTGCATTCGCTGATCATGATGCTCAGGATTGTCAGCGGACAATTTAGCAAATTGCTCAACACGCACCTCTGCTGCAAGCCTTTCTTCATGCAGTGCCACATGATACATAAACTTCTTAGCATCTAAATGCATATGAACCGTATCAAACTGAGCAATATCAGTTTGTGCCCACTCTCGTAACTGAGGATATTTGTTGGCAATCAGATAAGCCGCTTCATGACGCTCTGCCATTCGCTTATACATCGACTCACGTGCCTCTTTCAACGCATCAGTCACTTGTTCACGTGCTAATTCACCATTGTTAGCAATACCCAGTTTAACCTTAAGCGCAGTTTCAATTTTTTGAGTGACAACAAATTCACCTGCAGCATCACGACAAATCGCTTTATACTCTTCAAACGCATCAAATATGCGACGATCTTCACTATCAAGATTTGCTCTAAACTGGCGCACCTTTTCAGGATAAGCAGTTTTAGCAACACTTGACCAGATCAACCCTTCTTCATAACCAATACCAACATGACCTTTAAAGTCAGCATTCAACTTAAAGGCAGCTTGCTCACGTTGAAGCTGTGACGATTCAGGGTCAATATAAGCGCGTATTGCCATACGCTTGTCATGGCGTTCTGCATTTACCTTTAAGCGCTCAATAATTTTCTCATACGTAGGCTGATGCGGAAATTTAACCGCTAGCACTTTACTATACTCAGCAAAGTTACTCATAATCTTAGCTGCTAAGATTTCGCTACGCTGATTAAACTGACGTGATAACTTTTCATAATGTTGTTGATGCTCAGGTTTAATTTCTTTGCCCTGGCTATCTTTTTGAATATCACGACTATCAACACTTAACTCAGGATCAATTGCACCAAAGTGATCCGCCTGTGACTTCTTCCAATAGATCGCTGCACTTCGCCCTAAACTTAAATACTGCTCAACATCTTTCAAATGCTTAGCAAAGCCGTCAATCTGACCCGACTTAATACGCAACGTATGCTGAGCCTGATATTTATTGACCGCATCCCATAAGTCACGCTTAGAAACATACTGTGCACTCTCTTTCTTGGTATCAATAATTGCCTGAGCAAGTCGCCCTTTCTCATAAGGGTTATTAACCACTTCAAAATCACGCACACGCGCCTCTAAAGTATAAGCCTTAGCCCATGATTCAAGTTTTTCAGGTGAGATATTGTTAAGCTCTAAAGCGCGTTGATATTTCCCCATCTGATTAAATACTTCAAACGCTGCTTTATTACGCGCATAGAAAAGCGTATCTATATCACTAAAGGCAGCTTTCGCCTCTGTATTGTCATACCATGTCTTACCATAGCGCTCAACAAATTCTCCATAACGAACACCACAATCAAGATTCAAATCCGCCAAATCAGCAACCATACGCGCGTCTTGATTAACGACTTGTTGTGCCGTTAGTTTCTCATTTAATATCGCATCACGCTCAAAGGCAGCCTTCGATGCTTTATACTGCTCATAGTTAAACAAATAGTTCCAAGTATCACGCGTCTTATGATAAGCACCACGGATCTGAGCCACAGCATTACTCGCAAAAGTTTGCGCCTCTTGACCACGACGTATGGCAAACTGTAATGGATAATCAAGCACATTATCACGCAATGGTGATCGAGATAACTCACGCTTCAAGCCGTGAATATCGCTATAGGTTTCTTTATCACCAAAGAAATGTAAATTAAACTTATGCCGTGACATCGCAACATAACTTAAGAAGCGATCCCAACCGCGCCCTTTAGCGTAGACTAAACAGTTGTTAACGCTGACACCTTGCGCTTTATGCACTGTCGCACAATAACCATGATCAAACTGATTAAATTCCTTGGCATTAAACTGATAGGTTCTGCTTGGATCTTCATCCAACACAAAAGAAACCGTATCTTTTTTAATATCTATAATTCTGGCAAGCTGCCCATTTTTAACCTGAACATCATCCAGTGTCTTGTTTTTCAAAAAGATAATTCGATCATTCGATGCAAACTCACGTTGATGTAATTGAGAACCAACCTTAACTTCAAACTGATGTCCGTCACCTAATCGACCATTTCCTCTTAAGTAGCTACGTGCAAGCTCATTCATTTCAGCAACTTGCTCATTCCTAAAGGCAAGGATCAAGGTGTCTTTATCTGAAACATCAACATAGTTTTTCCATGTTGCTAAAAGCTGCGTTTTAATGTCACTATCTTCACCCAATACAACACGATCACGTTTAAGATAATGATCAATAGCAGTACCTACCTCACCTTTTGCCAGATAAGCAGTAGCTAACGCATCAGCAAGGTCTTTTTGACGTCTGACTTTTGACATTTCAACAAAACCAATGCGCTCTAATATCGCTCTAAAAGGCGCACCATAAGACACAGGTTGTAATTGATCTGGGTCACCTGCAAGAATCAATTTGATATTACGATCTTGAGACATCTTAATCAGATCATACATGTCCTCTAGACCAATCATACCTGCTTCATCAATAACTAATACTGAATTGCTTGGTGGCAAGTATTGGTGATAGTCAGCACCTTTTCTATAATTAGCTAAGATATTATAAATTGTTTGTGACTGAATTCCCGCATCTGCTTGTAAACCATGTGCCGCCTTACCCGCTAACGCAGCACCACTGATATGAATGTTTTGACCTTGGTATAATTCTCGAACCGCATTCATTGTGTGCGTTTTACCCGCACCCGCGCGACCAATAAGGCAAACAATATTGCCTGAGTCAGCAATATATTTTAATGCCTCTTTTTGCTCAGTATCTAAGGTAAATAGTTCAGAGTTGGCAACTGTATCAATATGCTTAGTGTGAATAGAAAAACTTTGCTTGCCTGAAAGATTATTAGCAAGTCGCGCAAGAGCTACTTCTTTTTCATAGTTTTCTTGTGTTGTGAAACTCAAGCGACCCGCTTCATTATAACCAAGATTAATCAATTGATGTGATGCTAATACCTTGACTAACGTATCATTATAGTCCTCTTTAGATTCTGTAGATTTGAATATAAGGTTTTCAATATCTCGCTGTGTAAATACAGATTGCCTTTTTTCTAAAGTCTCAACAATGATTTCATGATTTTCTTTAACTGCTTCAATGGTAGATTGCTTAATTTCAGCATTTAACTGAGATTGTGTTTCAGCATAGTTATCAGGCTGTGCAATATGACCTTCATGCACTGTCGGTTTAATATGATTTTGATCTACAACTAAGTCGATATTGTTCTTAATAAAATATTGATTTTGATATAATTCCCACTGCTCGTTACGACCAACTTTATTAACAATATAGTTATTTTTAGAAGTGCGTATTTCAGTGGCTAAATTTCTTAGCTTTCGCTTTGAGAAGCCATACCCTAAAACCTCTCTAAAGGTCATCATTACATGTGCATGAGGATTGCCATCACCTTTATCATGAATACAAATATCAGCACCACAATTGAAAACATCTACATAATTTTCCTTGATGTAAGATTTAATTAAATCAATATTTTGATGAACACTAAGTTCTTTAGGTAAAGCAATTTGCAATTCAAATGCGAGTTGTGCTGTCTTTCTGCGATTGTGACTATTTTCTATTTCTTCAACAGCATTCCATAATTTTTCTCTATCATTAAATGGATGGTTACTAGAATTGTACTGCTCATTGTAAGCTGACTCAGGTAGCAAAATTCCTGCATATACGCAATCACCTTTATCTGTATAATCAAACGTTTTTCCAGTTCGTTCGCAATAAAGTCTCTCATTTGCTCTATAAGCCGCAGATTTAACTGCATTATGCCCTTGTGAGCGAGTTATGTATCTTTCTTTAATGTAACCTATAGCCATAACTATTATCTACTATCAAAGGAAAATATATCTTTATTAAATTGGTCTTTCCCTATCTTTAATAAAGAAGAATGGCAAATAACTTGCTGGTAAAGTTTTGTAAAATCTTCTTGTGTCTCCACGCTACTTTTAATAAATGACCTAATATCATGATCATTAAATTGTGATTTTCTAGATGAAATTGTTTTTAGAACTAAAACAGGGTTATTAATAATGGCTTCTCTAGACTCTTTTTTAGCAAGAGAGTTATATAGTTGAATATTTCTTTCAGATACTTGCCCTCTTAACCCTACGTGTTTTTCTGGAATAAAGCTGGTTTGATCAACCTGAAGATCAATATTATTTTTCGCAAAGAAGTCATTTTGAAAATCCCGCCATTTAGCGTGAAGTTCTCCCTTAACAACAAAAGATCCGTAAGAGCTAGTTTTCATGGGGGAAGTAATATTTCTAACTTTATTTTTACTAAAATTTAAACCCTCTAGTTTTCTAATTGTGAGCATAGCTATTGCATTATAGTTTATATCACCATTCAAATTTATAAACACATCTGCCACAACGTGATGTTTGTCAACATAATGGTTTTTAATAAAATCATGAGCAAGTTCTATATTTGTCTGCAAATCAAGCTCCTTTGGTAATGCAATAATTACCTCAATAGCCAATTGCGCTGTTGCCCTTCTATTGTGCTTGCTTTCTATTTCTTCAATTGCATTCCAAAGTTGCCCTCGATCTTCAAAAGGATGCTTATCTGATTTACTATTTGTAGGGTATGCAGTTGTGGGTAAGATTATTTGACTGCTTTTGCAATCAGATTTCTTGGTGTAATCAAATACCTTGTTAGTTCGACAACATTTAATTTTTGTATTAGATCTTTTGGCGGCGAAGTCTACAGCATTATGTCCTTTTGCTCTTTTTATAAAATCCTCTCTTATAAACTCTATAGCCATAATTATTATTTGCCTATCAACCACTATAGCTAGATTATACGCAACTGCTTTGACGTAGTCAATGCAAGTTGCGCATTAGCTACGGATTATCATTTCAAATATAGGTCATAAAATAACTAAATATATCTCATAGAATAAAACCTATTAGCTAATGATGCTGCGGGTACTTTCGTACCCACCAATGTATTCGCTACGCTCATGTTTTTTAATTTTAATGACATCCCTATGTTTTTTTTGTATTATTCCATTAATCGTTATTTGTTGACCAACAATATGGATAATGCTGAAAAAATCAATTTATTAGAAAAACGACTATTTCAACTTGAGCAAAGAATACGTGACGAGAAAACCTATCAACGCACAAAAGAAACTAAGCGAAAAAGATCACTTGGCAAAATTCTCATAATGGCAGGAGCCACAGAATATTACAATTCTAAGAATCACCCATTTAACTTTATCATTGTGCTAGGAAGCCTTTTTTATATCATTGGATTAGAGTATAAATTCAAACTATCTGTTTTACTTGGTGCATGCTATATCATTTTTCAGAATGTCAAAGAAGATGGTGAGCTAAAAAATGAATTAACACAACTAGGTAAGAATCATTATGATCAATATGCTTTAACTAAAGAACGCAAATCAAAAGATGACAAGCTAGAATATCCTTTAGATTTTTTTCTAGGCGTCATTATCAAAGCGAATGAATTTATTATAACTGACAAAAATATCGATTTATGCCATCAAACAGGCGATAGATTATTTATACAGCACAAAGCCAAAAAAGATAATTTAGAAATAACAAAAACGAAGAAACTAGATAATCATAACATTACGACATAGCTAATATATGTTATGATGATAACGTTTAAATATAAGGAGTAATAATAAAATGGCTAAATCAAATAAAATCCAACAACTACTTGAGCAAAAAGCAAAACTTGAAGAAATGCTCAAAGCAGAAATTGAGAAACGCTATATTGAGATTGGTAAACTTGCTAAAAAACACAACATCCTTGAATGGTCTAATGATGAACTTGCAAATGCTTTTACATTCATTGAAGAACAAGGCAAAGAATCTTTTGCAAATAAGAATAATGATAATGCAAAAAGTAATCAAAGCAATACAGCAGAAAATCAAACAACAACCGAAAATGCTTAACCACATCAAAAGATTTTAATAGCCTATGGATTTGATGAGTTTTTTGCTACGCAAAACCACGGGAAAAATTGTGCATTGACCGTGGATAAAATCTTGAGATTTTACCCACCCGCCACTACACCGAATTTTACCCAGTTAACTCACAAGCTCACACAGGCATTCGCTTCGCTCAACAAAAAATATCACCTTAATTTTATTATTTCTATTTACTTTTATATTGAATTATATTATAATTCTAATCGTTAAATTGATGAATTTAACAAATCACTAACCACCTATAACGGAGTTTTTAAATGTCGAGATTTGATACTAACCTAAATATCATAGAACTTATTTCAAATAGCCATGAGCTGAAGAAATTTAGCGGTTTTGGCGGGTTACACAAAACCATGACCAGAGAGCAACACCTAAAGCTTAAAAGTATACTTGGTGACAAGCATTATCAAGAAGCAATGGCTTCTACTAAAAATGCTTACTATACACCTACGCCAATTATTGAATTTATATATAATGCAATATTAAAAATTGGATTTACAGGTGGGCGTGTATTGGAGCCTGCTTGTGGTCACGGTGCATTTATCTTTAATATGCCACAAGACTTAATTCAAAATAGCACCATTAATGGCGTTGAACTGAATAGATTAAGCGCACGTATTGCTAAAATGATTTGCCCTTATGCTAACATTTTAAATGCAGGGTTTGAGCAGACTAAGTTTAGCAATGATACCTTCAATTTAATTATTGGAAATCCACCGTTTGGCAGCCAAATAATGAAAGATGACTGTGAAGAATTAAATGGAATGGCAATACATCATTATTTTACAGCTAAAAGCGTGATGCTATTAAAGCAAGGTGGCATTATGGCAATGGTATTACCTCAATACTGCTTTGACAATACCCATGATCATCCAAGAAAAATTATGCAAAAGCATGGCTCGTTGATTGCTGCTTTTCGACTTCCTGATTGTATGTTTGAAAATGCCAAGGTTACCGTTGATCTTGTTTTTTATATTAAAGATAAAATTAACGATATTAAATTCACAGAAACAAAGTCACTTATGGTGAACGGCAATAAATTAAGCATTAATGAATACTATATCAATAATCCTCACCATGTAATCGGTAACTTAAATACTTGTAATATGTACGGCGACCGAATTGGTTTAACTGTTACTGCCAATTATTCAAAAGCAGACATCTATAAAAAGCTGAATAACAATTTATCTACCCTTCCTAGCATCTATAAGAACCATAACCCACCAAAACAAGACATATTAGCTTCACTAGATAAAGCCATTCAAAAACTTAAAGAAAAAGCAAATAGTATGCCTGAAATAGAAAAGCATTTGCTTAATTTCGAGATTGAAAAACTATGCTTCTTACAAAAAACGTTTAAGGCACATAAAACCAAAGAGCATGAATTACTAAAAAACATCACTAATACAATATCATCTATTCAATAAGGAGACTAAACGATGATGAGTAAGATAATTTTTAACTTATTTAAAACTCATCGTCCTTCTGATAGCAGAAAACGTTATATAAAGAAGGTCGATGAAAACAATGACACTATTAACATTGGATCATTGTATTTAAATTATAACGACTTCCATAAAAATGATAAAATTTACGAGAACCTATTACCTAACGAAGTAATACAGTGTAAAGAGTTTATTAATACCTACAATAAAATGAGACGCTGCAAAAGCAGCACCAGTAATGACAGTTTTAAAGCTCAAACAATTTATTGGGATAGTGATTTTGCGAATATGCTTTATGAGATTGCCGAATATGCGCAATCACAAGGAGTCAATTTCATGCCAAAAGATTATATGTTTGAAGCAATACTCGGCAAACTAGAAAGTTTAAACAAACAAATAGACTTATCTGAGATATTTAATAAATATCAGTTTAGACCTACTTACAAAGGTCATATGTTAAATATTAGCAACAATCAAAGACAAGCTGTTATCTCTGATTTTCTTAGATTAAATGATGATCATGATCAATTAATGACTGCCTTTAATGATCATATTCATGATTGCTACAGTATCGATAAGCAATTTACTTATAATATGCTCCAGGAGCTGACAGAGAACCATAAAGATCGTGCAATACGATCTTATGTCATGAGCGCATGTATTGATATGCTGCTAGGTTATGGCATCAACCCATGTGTTAGTCATAATGCTGGCTTGGTCTTTTATTATTGGTACAGCGTTCGCACTGAGCAATATAATGCTTACGATGCAATTAAAAAATTCACTCAACAAGTTGAAGTAAGTGAAGATCAGATGAATCAAGTTTATTTGGCACTTACCGATTTAATAAGCAAACCAATACTGCCAAATCACGTCAAGATCAAGAATTAAATGATTGATTTTATAATTGAATTATAATATAATTCTTAATGTAGGGACGGATTACCGACCTGCTAAAAAGCAACCTATAACGGAGTTAATATCATGATTAAGCTAACAAAAGAATTGCTTGCCATTCGCGCAAAACATATTATTGAATACGACCGAGACTTAGTAGATCAAGCACCAAAAGTAGAGCCAAAAGCTAACCCATTACCATCAAAGCTCAATCCAGATTCGACAATATCAGTCGTTAAGTATTTAAAGCGCTTATGTTTATAGCACCCTAACAGGGTTTATTTTTAAAAATAATATGTTATACTAAGTTATAGACTCATTGGAGTAATTGATATGACAATATGGCAATCAATTGTAGAAACAAAAACATTTACTAAAACCACAAGCAATATAGCTGACGAAGATACCATAGAGGAAATGTTGGAGTATATTGCAAGAAACCCACTTTCAGGAGATGTGATTGAAGGCACTAGCGGATGTAGAAAACTAAGGTGGCGGCGTAACAAGAATACAGGAAAAAGCAGTGGAATGAGAACCATCTACTATTTTTATAATGAGAGTATGCCCATTTATCTGCTACTATCATACGCTAAAAACCAACGTGACAACATCTCCCAAGAAACTAAGAGTATTTTAAAAGCAATGGTTACTGATTTAACTAAATTACACAAAGGAGCAAAATAATGAGTGATTTTGATATCAACCAGCTTCTACAACAATCCGCCAAAGAAGCTGTTGAAATTGCCAGTGGGAAGCAAGAAGGAAAAACACACAAGTTTTTAATTAAAAGCGGTATTGATGTCATTAGTATTAGGAAAAAGTTAAATATGAGCAGAGCTAAGTTTTCAGAAACTTACGGCTTAAAAGTTAGAACTGTTGAAAAATGGGAACAAGAAAAAAACAAAATGGATGCTACTGCCATCTCTTATTTAACTGCAATTGCGAATGATCCCGAAGGTGTTAAACTGGCTTTGAGATAAACTATGAAAAATATTAATCAAATACTAAGCGAAAACTTTAGCAAAAAAGAAATAGCTAAAATTGAAGAAGAGGCAGAACAAGGCGCTAAAGAATACATGGCACTTAAAGAATTTATTGCCCATGAGACAAATACATCCATATAATGTAGACAACAACACCCTTCAAGCCTAGGTGATTTTTGCAAGCTCAAACCGAAGGGTTCCTATTGATACCATAAAAATTATCCAACTAAATTAACCCCTACCCGATACATATTTTTTATTTTATGGTATAATTACCATATAAAATAATTTTGAGCTTAACTACAACTTATGTCTAAATTATTAAGGCCTCTAAAATGGGTTGGATCATCACTTGATGATCTGAAGCAATTTCCAGATGAGGTAAAGCGAACAATGGGTTTCGCTCTAGATTTTGCCCAAAGAGGAAGTAAACATGATAAAGCAAAACCACTTAAAGGTCATGATTTTAAAGGAGCCTCCACACTTGAGGTTGTTGAAGATCATGATGGAGATACATATCGCGCGGTTTATACCGTGAAAATTAAAGATGCTATATATGTATTACATTGTTTTCAAAAGAAATCAAAAAAAGGCATTAGTACACCAAAAACTGATATGGATTTGATAAAAAAGCGACTAAAAGAATTATTGATGCAGGAGTAAAAGAAATGCTACAAATCACAGAAAGTACAGGCAATGTTTTTAATGACCTTGGCTTTGCCAATGCTGATGAGCTTCAGGCAAAATCTGCACTTGCAAGGCAAATTGCCATAGTCATAAAAGACAAAAAATTAAAACAGAAAGAAGCTGAAGAAATGACAGGAGTTAATCAAGGTGACATTTCTAAAATAATTAATGGACACTGCGATCGATTTTCAATAGATCGACTTTTTGGAATGTTATTAAAACTGGGTCAAGATATCGAAATAAACATACACCCATCAAACTCAAACCTTGGTCATATCAATTTCATGCAAGCATAAAAACGATCGTTTTATGATAGTCAAAATCTAACTTCTAAAAATTACACTTAAACCTACTTAAAGCTAACATTTAGGTTATACTATTGAGTTATACATAATAAAAGGCTAAAATTATATCATTATCTATCTTTATGTATAACAAATTGGTATCACTATCATGATGAAGCTATCACAGCTAACCACTATCCAAAAGAATGACCTCTATCGAAGCCTAAGAGTCAGCATTACCCATCATTCAAATGCAATTGAAGGATTAACACTGACCTATGGAGAAACAAAAAGACTCTTAGAAAGTGGTATAACCGCACCCAACAAACCACTTCATGAGCAACTCGTTATTCTAGGCTTTGCTGATGCCTTTGATTTTGTGGTACGTGAAGCGGAAAACACGGGGCACCGCTTTGATGATGATTTTATGAAAGACATTCATGCCATCCTATTTGATAAAGCACTGAAGATTTCACCCGAGCGCATTGAACGACCTGTTGGAGCTTGGCGTAAAGATGAACGTCAAATATTAGGTGTTGATATCCAGCTATCATCACCTAAAAATATAGACCAGGATATCGGCAACCTACTCTATCGCACAGAAGCCAATATGAATTTACGTGCGATTGCTGATTTTCATATTAGCTTTGAACGTATCCACCCTTTTGCTGATGGCAATGGTCGCGTTGGTAGATTACTAATGACTTATCAGGCAATCAAAAATAATTACTTGCCACCATTGATCACAAACGACCACCGTCAGGAATATTTGGCCTCTCTTAATAATGTTGATGCACATGCTCAATTTATTGAATCAGCGATCAAGGAAACAATGGAGCTTGTCAGTGGTCAGTAAAAAATCAGACAACCCAACTGCTAAAGTGTTTGCTTATGCTCGCGTATCTACACGCTCACAAAAAACAGACCGCCAAGAAGTTGACTTAAAAGAACACGGCTATGATGAAATTTTTATCGATAAAACCTCCGGCTCAACCACAAAGCGCCCTGCCCTTCAGGATATGCTATCGCGCTTGCGTGCAGGTGACACTGTTATTGTTCATAGCTATGATCGATTAGGTAGATCAACCAAGGATTTGTTTGATCTCATTGAACATTTTAAAGATACCAAGGTAATATTTAAATCACTCAAAGAAGAGGTTGACACCTCTACTGCGATGGGTGAATTATATTTCACTATATTATCAGGCATTGCCCAATTTGAGCGTAACAAGTTAAGGGAAAGAACAATTGAAGGATTAAGAGCGTCACCAAACAAAGGCGGCAGACCTAAAGGGCAAGCCAAAGAGACCCAGCAAAAATGCTTATCCACTTATAACGATTATATAAACAGTGAAACCAAATCAATCCGCCAGGCGCTTAAAGAAAATAATGTTTCGCCACGCACTTATTATAAATGGTACAACCGTAACAAAGACAAGCTAAAGAATTGATGAAGTTTTTAGCTGACAGCACTGGTATTCATGAAAACTTAAACTACAATAGCTATGTCAATCACTGAATGTATGCATTAACCTCCCTCCCCTCCCGCAATTCATGCATTCAGTGTCTGCAATTCGCTAAAATTTTCAAATAGCGCACTCAGTTCGTAAAATTAACTTATGAAATAGCGTTAATGCTGCGATTAAGCTGGATACAGTTCGCAATCTCTAACGGAAGGCGAACTAAAATATTCTTCAAAATCAAACTTTTAATAATTAGATGCTAATTTTTATTTTTTCTCTTTATATAGGATAAAGAAAATTTATCCCTTAAATTTACCGTCATGTCTTGATAATTTCACGTTTACATGTTTAAATTCAATTATAACATGAAAAATATGGACTATTTTATGAATTGGACGATAGACAATGTATTCAAGCTATTTATGATGAGCAAAAGATATAAGAGTAAGCGAACTCTAATGATGTCTGAGAAGAACAAAGATATTCCAACTGCAAAAAGAATTGAGCGCGGAAATGTCAAAGTCAGGGTATGGGACTCTGAACAACTCCCTCTTATTGGTGAAAAATTTGGTTTTCTTACCAAGCCTAAAAAGCAAACCATTATATCTACATATACTTCAAAAGGTGGTGTGCTAAAAACTACTCTGTCACACAACCTTGGAAGAATGCTTGCATTAAACAACATAAAAACTTTAATTATAGGATTAGATATACAGTTATCGATTACTGATGTTTTACAAGCAGATAGGAAAATTGAAAGCATTGATGATCTGAAATACAACCAGAAAGGTTTATTTCATTATTTAAATGATGAGTGCTCTATACAAGAAGTTATATGCAAAACAGATTTACCAACACTATATTTTATTCCAGAAACTTCAGAACTAAGTCAACTAGAAAAACTTTTACGTCATACAACAAGAAAAGAATACTTTTTTTATGACAAACTAACTCCTTACCTATCTGATTATGATGTGATTATTTTTGATAACAGTCCAAATTGGAACTGTTTAATTGAGGACTCTATAACTGTTTCAGACATAATATTAAGCCCTATAGGATGCGAGATAAATAGCTATCGAGCTTTAGAGCAACATTTAGACTCTATTAACTCATATAATAATAATATGAAAATTAATAATGATATTGTATTGATACCTACTTTGCTCGAAAAAACAAAGCTTAGCATGCAGATATATGGCGCATATATAAATGAACACCCTAATATAACCTTGGCATCTAGCATAAGAAGATCAATCAAAGGACATGAGGCCAGTTTAATTGGTCTTAGTGTTATTGAGCATGATCCTTCATCACCTCTTGCTCAAGATTACTATGATATATCAACTCAGATCATGCATATTATTAATGATAGTAGCAATGAATAAGGGATGAAATAATGGCTTTAAGTGATGACATTTTTAAAAAACAGTTGAAGAAAGTTAAAATTTCATCATCTGCTAGAAAAGATAATAAAGACAGGATAGCTGTTCATGAAGAACCTGAAGCTATCAAAAGGACGCTTGGCGACAATATTACG